>CBDUCC010000053.1:0-14541 GCA_965365555.1 uncultured Myxococcales bacterium
CGCCTCCAACGCCACCGGCGCCGGCTGTGCCGCCTTGCCCACCGACGCCTCCGCTCCCACCGCCGGTGCCGGCCGTGCCGCCCTGCCCAGCAACGCCTCCGACGCCGCCGACGCCTCCCGAACCGCCGGTGCCCGCCGTGCCGCCCTGCCCGCTCACGCCTCCGGCGCCAGCAGTGCCGCCGTGCCCACCAACCCCTCCGCTCCCACCGCCGGTGCCCGCCGTGCCGCCTTCCCCACCGGCGCCGCCAACTTCACCGGGGGTGTCACTGCATCCCATCGGGGCAAGCGTAGCGACCAGTGCAACGATGACTGCGTAACGCATGAACAAACTCACCGAAACAAACTCAACAAACGAACCACGTGACCCAGGTTGGCGTTCCTGATCGAGGTCGACGACAGACGACAAGCCTGCGTTTGCAACGTATCGAGATTACCCGCAGCACGCCTGGCCTGCTTCGTGCGCACTCCGCACAGGACTCCGCCTCGTTGGAGGGTGCCAGGCAGCACCGTGGGGGTCAATCGATGCATGAGGTCGGACTCCGGACATCCCAGAGCGGGTTTCTCGCCCGGCGTCGCGAGGCACCACGATGGTATGCCGCGTGCTTCCCCGTCGCACGATGCAGATGTCGCGTCAGTCGCCGAGTCTTTTGGTCGGCTGGGCTACCTGTTGCCAAGTGGGTCGGTTCTGCCAATGAATGTCGGGTGGATCGGCGAGGCCAAGGGCCGTGTGGTTGATCGCGTCGTCGGCCTCGAGGGTCGGATCCCAGGCCATCGTGTCCGGGCCGAGCGCAGCCAGGGTGGCCCGCAGACTCGCGACCAGCGCCGCGCGACAGTCCGCGAGCTCGCCGGTGCCCGCACACTTCAACTGCCGGTACGGGTTGGCGCTCTCCCCGCGGGCCATCTGGAGCACACGCCGCACATAGCCGTAGTAGCCACCCTGAAAGGCCGAGCCACCGGCGCCTGGCGCATTGTGTCGGCCGCCGACCATGACGCCAAGGCCCTCAACCTCGGTGATCTGCGGGAGCACCGCATCGATCAGTGGGTTCCACCAGGCATCCATGAAGGCCACGGCGTCGCGGTCCTCGTATCGGAGAAATGCGGTATCCAGGCCCGGTCCGTCACGATCGCGCCGCATCGAGCCAAGATCCCCCGGGCCATGGGCGACCCAGTCTTTGAGGCGTTGAACGAGCTCTTGCTCGAACGCCTCGAGGTCGCTCAGGTCGCCAAGCCCCGCGCACCCCTCGGGCCGCACGGCCTCGCCACGAAGATCGGTGGTCCCCGCATCGATCATCGCCTCCACCATGCTCGCCCGGGTCTGGAGCGGGTTTCCGTCACTCTCTCGAAACGCGTGAAGCCGGCTCGAGAGCATGACCGATCGATAGGTGGGACCCCAGCCGGTCTGAGTATCGTGGGCCCAGAACCCGGGCGCCTGCGCGTTGTTCCACTGCACGATGTACCCGGACTCGGGGTTCACCTCCCTCGGGTGACTCTCGAGCGGCAAGAAGTTGTCGAAGCTGAAGTCGGGGTTCAGGGCGCCCGTCTTGGTTTGATCCCAGTCGTACTCACCGGTGCCCCATTGTGGAAGGTCCGGATGAATCCCCGCAGCACGCTTGGGCAAGAGACCCGAGTTGAAGTACGCGATGTTCTCTGCATCGACGTACATCCAGTTGAACACGCCGGTGAGTCCATTGAACGCCTCGAAGAAGCTCTCGGGGTCGACCACTTCGTTCCGGCTCACGCCGACGAACGTGGTCACCGAATCGGGCTCACCGAAGAACGTGGATCGCTGAATCGCCAGCGCGACGGGCTCGCCATCTACCGTCGCCGTGGCGAAGACGGGACCATAGTCGGGCGCGCGCAGAATGCTCCGAGTCACCTTCTGGTTCGGCGTGCCCGAGGTCGTGAGATTGGTCTCGGCCGTCCACTCGTCGGTTCGTTCGAACATCGGCGTGCAGACCCCGTCGTAGAGGTAGCTCGTCGACTCTCGGGTGGCCGGGCCGCCGCCCTCCTCGCAGAGCCGGAGGACGCGGATGTCGATGATGTCGTCGCCCGCCGACGTCGCGCTGAACGAGTGATCGATCCCGCGGCCCAGGATCACCCAAGGAAACCCTGCAAACGAGGCCCCACGGGCGTCGACGCCTCCGCCGTGCTGCGCGAACTCCATCAGGATCTGCGGAGAGAAGTATCCGGTCTGCGGACCGAAGACCGCGATCGGTGCGCCGCTCTCGGTTTGCTCCCCCGAAGCCAAAATCGCGTTCGACATGGCCCGTCTGCGCGAGCTGTCGCTCAGCGCCAGGCGGAGCCCTTCGACCTTGTCGATCGCTGCCTCGTAGATCGCTTCGGAGCGGATGTCGTCGGCCGCGCAGATCGGCGTTGCTAGCTGGGCGGCCGAGGCAAGCGACATCCGCTCGGAGGCTCGCGGAGTGGCGGACTGCGCCACAGACACCGGCTCGTCGACCACGTCTTCACGAAAACTCGGGCACTCGACGTCTCCGGGCCCCGTCATCTCGGGCTCCACACAGTCTTCGATCCGGAGGAGCGAGCGCTCGACGAGGCTTCCCGCGTCGAAAAGGACAGCTCCTGGAAATTGCTCGAAGAACCCGGGGGCCAGCGGGCATGCGTCTTCGTCGATGGTGGGCGGCGACTGGGTCTCGAAGCGCGCCGACGTCGTGTTGGGTCGTTCGGGATCGTCCGCATGACGCATGTCCCGCCAGAGCGCGCAGGCGGTATCGGGGTCGTCCGGGTAGAGCGAGTCGAGGCCGTGAAGGAGGTTCACCTGCCGATGCTCACCACCACCGCCCACGGCGAAGTTCGAAAACACCAGCGTGGCGACGGCAACGATGTCTCGACGCGAAAAGGGCCGAAGCTCCAAACCGAGAAACGTGTACTCCACCGGCAGCGACTCGGCGCCAGGCGCCATCGTGAGGACATCGTCGATGTACTGATTGATGCCGGCGACGTAGGCATCGATGTCCTCGAGCGCCTGATCCCCATCGACGCCGAGTCGCGCGGCTGCCTGCTGGATCTGGTCTTCGAGCTCCTGCTCATCATAGCCGCCAAACCGGCCGAGTCCGCGGTCCGAAGAGTAGTTCCCGCCCGAGGGTCCGAGAAAATCCGACATTCGCCCCCGCCCGATGTGACGCAGGGCATCGACCAGGAACATCCGATCGGCGCCGGTTGCATACCCGGTGCCGAAGAACACATCGTCGCTCGTGCCGCCAAAGACATGAGGCACACCGAAATCGTCGCGGCCGATGCGCGCCGTGTAGCTGCCATCCGATACGGTCTGGACGGTATCGAAGTCCGACTCTCGCAGGAATGCTTCGTCCTTGAAGTAGCTCGGCACGAGATCTTCGTCGCGCAGAGACCCCGGCATCGGGAAGTTCTCGCTGAAGGCCAGGTCCTCGTACATCGGGAGCTGGTTGATCGAGTTGGGATCGGTCTCGATGTTGCCGTCGTTTGCGTCCGCGGAACCCGGCGGCAGCACGCTGAGGAACACCCCGTAATCGTCGAACGGATCGACACCGCTCCCCGCGCTTCCCCCGTTGCCGGCCGTGCCTCCGGAGCCGGCATCGCCACCGGTGCCCGAGGCGCTGTCATCGCTCCCACAACCGATCGACACCAAGGCGATCCCAAGCACCAGGAGGGCGCATGCCCTCGACCCGAACGAAACCATCACGACTCCACTTTCCGCCCTGCAGGGCGGCGCGAGTATACCTGATTCGCATTTCGGGGCGCAGCGAACCCGCGGTTGCGCTGGGCTCAATGCTCGGACGGATCGCCCGAGTGATGGTAGTCGGTGACGAAGACCTCGACCCCGCCCTCAGCCACGGAGTACCCGTACACCCGAATCTCGAGGCAGGCCTCGTCGACCGCAGGGCTCTCGAACACGGCGTGACGCTCGATACCGGGGTGGAGATCGCTTGCTACCAGACGGGGACGATTGCAGACGTCCCAGTAGCTGATCAGCAGATAGGGGATCTCGGCGATCTCGGGGGAGTCGATGTACATGCCCATCTTCCACTGCGTCGTGCTCGCTGAAAACGCCTCACCTCCGGTGTCGGCGGGATGAAACGAGACTTGCTCGCCTTCGTGGATCGTGAACTTGCGGTGCCTCATCCCCTTGGGGCCCTGCATGGCGGCGAACGGATGGAACTTGGCGCGGCCCACACCCCATACGTCGGAGACGCCCACCGCAACCCCGGGCACGGGCTCGCGTGCCCCCGTCCCATCTCCCATGGCGAGGATGTGCGATTTCAGCATGCGGGCATCTCGCACCGGAGCGCCGAGCTCCTCTCGAATCAGCACGGATGCAGCACTGACCACGGGTGCTGCGAACGAGGTGCCGCTGTTGCCCTGCGGATCGTAGCCGTCGACGTCATAGAAGTAGTCGCACAGCGTGCCCGGCGCCGCGATCGACAGCAACGGCACGTCGACGCCGTCCGGAAAGAGCGATTGGTAGCGCCCTGCAACCCGAACACGGGCCATGCCTCGCGAGCTATCCCGCGCAATCTCGGCCTGGTCGTAGTCGACACCCGTTTCGGTATGGACGTTTCCAATCGCCAGCACCTCGGGGCGGAGCGCCGGGTAGCAGACCGTGGATCCCGGACTCGGAGTGCATCGGATCTCGAGCTCGCGTTCATGGTCGTTGCCCGCGGCCGCGACGACCAGCGTCCCTCCTTGCGTCACGGTTCGGATCACCTGATTCACACCGCCGCACTCGGCGTTGAGGTTGGACGAACATTCCGTGCAAGCCATGGACATGTTGATCACGTCGGCGCCGAGCACGAAGGCCTGCATCATCGCCGCGGCCAGTTCGCCAGGCGAATAGCTCGTGAAGTAGAGGATCGAGGCCTCGGGGGCGATGCCGGTTCGGCGCTTCCGGGCGGCGAGGTCTGCGGTCTTCGGGTCTTGGCCCTGGGTGATGTCCCCGGCGGCGATCGAAGCGACCCAGGTCCCGTGGAGGGACGCCTCGAGTGTCTCGCCGGTGCAGGGGTCTAACGGCTCCCCTTCCCACGGAGAGCATGCGGCCTTCTTCGGAACCGGCTGTGTGCAATCGAACTGAGCGCGAACCCGCGACTCGCAGGATTCGAGCTCGCAGTCCGCCCAGCCGGGATGGGCGGCGTTGATCATGTTGGGGACGATATGGTACGTGTACCTCGGCTCGATGATGGCGATTTTCATGTCCTCATAGCCGAGCGCGGGGTCACAGCTGTTGGAGGTCGATTCGCCCTTGATGCCCAGGGCCCAGAACTCGGACAGATGGGTCGTCTGCCGCACCTGCTCGTGGTCGTAGAGCGGTTCCAAGGCTTGCCACGACGGGTAGATCGCTTCGACGTCTGGATGCGCAGCGACCTCGGGCATGGCCTCGGGGGGAACCCAGGCCTGAAGGTGGTTCAGAAGCCCGACCGGTGTCACCGTTCGTACACCCAGCCGGTCGAGGTAGGCCCGGAGCTCCGCCTGGTCCTGCTCGATCCGCTCCTTTCGCCGCGCAAGAATCTCGCTGCGCGTCGCCGCATCCATCGCACGAAGCGAAGAGAGCTCGGGGAACGGCAGGTCACCCAGGTCGAGCACCACTTCGATGCGATCCTCGGGATCGCTCTGCTCGGCATGCGCCAGCACGTAGGCTCGTATCTTCGCAGCAACGTCGATCGTCTCCGGTGCCGCGGGCGAGCCGGACGCGAACGCGACGACGTCGGCACCCGGTGGTTCGACACCAAACGCACGGAGCGCATCGACGTATCTGCCCACCGGGACCTCCCGAATCGTGAAGTCGGAAGCGGGCGATTCGGAGGCGCGCATTTCCACCCACTCCTCACAGGTCTGGGCGCCGTCCGCCACCAACGGCGCGCCGCACCCTGCGTCGGGCTCCGTGCAAGGATCCGCCTGAAGGAGGATCAGAAAGCCCACGATCCCGAGCCCTACCGTCCGGGTTCGCCCACTTGCCAGAACCTCTGGGAGCCGGTCCACGACAACTACCTCCCTTCATAGGCTGGGTCCGATGCGAATCCCGGTCCATACGTAATTTATGACATGGCTGGGTCTTCAGCGAGCTTGCGAGGCGAGACGAAACGCTGGACCGGCTGGCATTGGGTACCCGGCACGCAACAAACCCTTGGATGTCGGTGCAGCAGGGATCTAGAACCAAGCGATGAGGTACTCGGCTCTCGGCTTGCTGCTTTCACTGGCGGCCTTTTGTGCGCCCACGGCGTTCGCCTCGGACCGCTGCACGATCCTCTACGAGCTCGATGTCGCCTTCCACGTGTCCGACACCGACTTCGGCAAGGGCGACGCGGTGGTCCCCGTACGCGGCTCACTCCTGCTCGAGGTCCCGCTGGGGAGCGCCGGTGAGGTCCAAGACGGAAAGGTGAAGGTTCTCCACTTCGCCATGTACGAGCGGTTCACGTTGGACAGCATCGTGACGGTGACGACGGACGTCCACCACTTCACTCCGACCTGCAACGGCGAGAGAAACCCGAGCTGGCGCAGCCCGAAGGACCCGGGGTTTCCCGAGCGCTGCCGCTACGGCGGAACCCGGCGCGCCGTTGCGGTGGGCTCGCTCGACCGGGACGCAGGGACGATCGAATGGGACAAGTGCAAAGCGGCGGCAACGTACTGGTCCAAGGACCGCAGAGCGTACACGACGGAGCAGAAGAGCCGCGGAAAGGGTTGCCTCGATCAGATGCGCGGCGTCGGCAATGTTCACTGCGAGGGGCGGCTCGGCTGCAGGCTCGGCGAGCTGGGTCGCGGAGACAATCCGATCGACCTCGAGTGGACGCAGCCGCTTCTGGCCGGGCCTCCGGGGACCCCGGGGCGCCTCTTCGTCTCTAGGGACCTGAAGACGATACGATCTCCGGAGCCCGCTTCGGGAGGCTTCGCCTCGTACAACCTGCCGAACGACTCACCGAGTCGGCTTTGGTTCTCGTTCGAAGGAACCCAAAGCTCGGCAAGCAAGCTCACCACCTGCCCGCCGCCCTAGGGAGCGGAGTCGGGACTGGGCGCCTCGCCCGCGGCGCCTTCCAGGGCATCCTGGTCGAGCTCGTCTTCGTCGCCTTCGAGCGCGTCCAAGTCGAGGTCTCCCTCGTCGCCTTCGAGCGCGTCCAAGTCGAGGTCCCCGTCATCCCCTTCGAGCGCATCCAAGTCGAGGGCTCCCTCGTCGCCTTCGAGCGCATCCAAGTCGAGGTCTCCGTCGTCGCCTTCGAGCGAGTCGAGGTCGAAGTCCTCGTCCCCGGCCTCGAGAGCGTCGAGATCGAAGGCCGCGTCCTCCTGCCCGGAGTCGCCGGGGTCCCCGAGCTTGACCGCGTTCGTCTCGACCATGTTCGGCAGCCAGGTAGAGAGCGCTGGGATGTAGGTCACGATCAGGAGCGCCAAGCCGAGCAGACCGATGAACGGAAGGACGGAACGATAGAGCTGCGTGATCGGTTTGTTGAACCGGAAGCTCGAAATGAAGAGGTTCAGCCCGACCGGCGGTGTCATGTACCCGATCTCGAGGTTGAGCAGGAACACGATGCCCAGATGGTAGGGATCCACACCGAACTTCATCGCGATCGGAACGATGAGTGGGACGACGACCACGATCGCGGAGAAGATGTCCATCAACATCCCGACCCCGATGAGGAACACGTTCAGCGCGATGAGAAACATGACCTGCGAGGTGATGAAGCCTTCCATGGCCTCGAGGATCAGCATCGGCACCCGAGCCTGAATCAGAAATGCGGTGAACCCGATCGCCGTCGCCAAAATGGCGAGGATCGCGCCGACCAAGGTCATCGACTCGCGGATGATGCGCGGGAGGTCGCCGCGGAAGCTGACGTCCTTGTAGATCCAGACCTCGATCACCAGTGTGTAGATCGCGGTGAAAGCCGCCGCCTCGTGAATGCGGAGGAGACCGCTGTACATGCCGCCGAGCAGCGCCACCGGAAGCAGCGCCTCCCACTTCGCCTCCCAGAGAGTCTTGATCGCCTCGGTCTTCTCGAAGGCCGTCCGCGGCATCTTGTGCTTGATGCCCGCGGCGGAGCTGTAAATCGCCAGCGCCGCAACGGTGATGATGCCGGGGATGAGGCCGGCGAGGACCCGCTTCTCGATCATGATGCCGGCGACGACACCGTAGATGATCATCGGCACGCTCGGCGGGAAGAGGAGGCCGAGTGAGCCGCCCGTGGTGACGAGACCGAGCGAGAAGTTCTCGTCGTACTTGTCCTGGATGAGCGCCGGATAACGAAGCCAACCGATCGAGAAGCTGGTGATGCCGCTACCGCCAGTGAACGTCGTAAAGAACGCCGAAGCGACCAAACACACCATCGCCAGACCGCCGGGCATCCATCCGAGCCAGGCCCGAGAGAGCTTGACCAACCGGTGTGGCGTACCGCTCTCCGCAAGCACGTAACCAGCGAAGGTGAAGAGCGGAATCGTCACGAGAAGCGGTGAATCGGCGAACTTCTCGCTGAACACGTCGTTCGCCGTTCCGGTGATGCTGGTGTCGGGGAGCGCTCCGAACAGGAGCATGGCCGCGGCGCCGAAGATCGCGAACAGCGGGGCACCGAGGAGGGCCAGCGCGACGAGCAGGATGATCCACATCGTGTCCATCGCTCAGTCCTCCGCGCCCGTTCCGCTCGTGTAGTCCTTCGTGATGAAGGTCGCGCACGCGGCAAGGGCCCGGCTCATGAAGCGAATCGCCATGAACATGAACATCGCGGGCACGATCAACTGAAGGGCCACGTCCGGAGTGGACATCTGGGCTCCGAACACCTCGAGCGCGCTTCGAATCGCGCAGAAGATACTCGGCCTCGAAAGCCCGGTGTCCGCCAAAACCTCGGCCGAGGCCTGGCAGATGTGGATCATCTCGTCGCTAGCCCCGAGCACCGAATACTCGAGCGGAATCTCCTTGGCGTTGTTCAGGACGGAGAGCCAGAACACGCGGCCGAGGTAGAAGCAGGTCACCGAGGAAAAGATGCAGACGATGGCGCGAATCAGTTGTTTCCCGCGAGGCGGCGCAAGCCTCGGAAGCACATCGATGGCGATGTGCTTCTCATCGTAGGTCGACAGCGATGCACCGAAGAAGGCGAGCCACAGGGTGCCCTTCTGCAAGAAGGAATCGGCCCATTCCATGCGCTCGAGGACGAGGTTCGCCCATTCGAAGTCGAGGTTCGTGAGATTCCGGAGCGCCGCCTGGGTGGCTGCAACCAGGATCATGATCAACAGAACGGCCGCAGCGATCGCTGCTTCACCGCGCGCGAGGTTCCTGTCGAAGCGGCGGATCGTCTTCACTGTTCGTTCCCCGCGGCGGCCATGACGGCGCTGAGAAGGCTCTCCGGGTACACACGTCCGGTAAGGCGCTGGCGAACCTCAGCGCCCACGGCTTCCCACTCGGCTTGGGTTTCACTGGTGTCCACGGCGGTAATCCCCCGCTTTAGCACGGTCTCGTAGGAGCGGTCGTCGTCGCGGCGAATCGATTTGTTGAGCGCGGCATGCGCTCGCCGGGACGTCTCGATGAGGACTCTCTTGTGGTCGTCGCTGAGCGCCTCGAATTTGTCCTTCCGGAGGATGGTTGCTCCGACGATGATGCCGCTGTTTCGAGCCGAAACGAACTTGAGGCGCGTGTACCACTGCAAGGAGACCGCAGCGAGGGCCGACGCCGGAAGCGTGTCGACCATGCGTGTCTGAAGCGCCGGGTAGACCTCGGGCACGCCCAGCCGGACGGGGTTCGCCCCCACGACCTTCAAGAACTCCGTGAAGATCAGGTCGTCCTTCCACGCCCACGGCCGCAGCTTCTTGATGTCGGATGGACGCTCCACCCGCTCCATCGAAAAGAGCCTCGTCTTGCCGACGTCACCCCAGCCGAGCAGCGTGTATCCCTCTTCATCGAACATTCCGCGAAACCGCTCGCCGAGTGCATCCCGTACACGGTCCAGCTCGTCATACTCGCTGAAGACTCCAGGGACCGACAGGACCAGCACCTGACGCACCATCTGCCCGAGGCCGGTGGTCGTCAGCGCCGCGCCGTCCATTTGACCGGCACGCATCTTCCGCACGAAATCACGTTCGTCGCCCTGGCTTCCGCCCGCGTAAAACCGAAGACGCAAGTTCTTGTCGGTCTCTTTCTGGATGGTGAGATTCCACGCGTTGAAAACGCGCATCCAGGACGAACCGCTCGGCGCCAGGGTGGCGATCCGCAGCTCGACGACCGCCAGGGACTCGGCGGGCGACTGAGCCGAGCCGGGGACGCAAAGCGCAGCGACCGCGAGGGCCACGGTGAGTGCAAGTCGTGGTTTCATCTGCTTGAAGAACGCGAAGCGAGCGGGCCCCGGAGGATAGCCGCCGCACCCACCGAGATCACTAAAAAAGTTGGTCCGCGTTCTCGATGTACATGGACGCCCGCTCGCGCGCCATCGTGTTGGCGAGCCGGGCCTCGGGAAGTGGGTCCCGCGCGTCCATCACCTCTTCCAGAAGCTTGTCGAAGAGGTCACGGTCGCCAGTCTTGACGGCGTAGTAGCGGGCCATGTTGACCTGCGCCTGAAGCGCCCTCCGCTCGGTCGCGGCAAGGGCCTTCTCGAACCAGGCCTTTGCCTGGTCCATGTCGGCCGCCATCTCCGAGGAGGTGGCAACCCCCATGAACGTGTAGCCAGCTGCGTGGTAGTAGTCTGGGTCGAGCTCGATCGAGCGGGCCACGAAGGCTTTCGCATAGGCGAGGTCCGCGACAGCGGCCATGTCGTCCTTCGATGTGTTGATGAACGAGCCCCAGGCGTAGCCGTGCCAGAGCAGCATCTCCGCGTCTTCTTTTTCGATGAAGGCGGTCTCGAGCCACTCCTCGAGCTCCTCCACACTGCCTTTGACCGCGACGTCCACATCCTCGTTGTACAGTCGGATGCGATGGCGGGTGAGGTCGAGCGCACGCAAATACATCGTGCGCGCGCGACGGCGCTGCGCGTCCGCTTGTTCCATGTCGCCTTCGAAGTCTAGCTCCTCCGCGTCCGCTTCAATCCAACCGTAGGCGTAGGCCACGTAGGCCTGCGCGAGCTGCGAGATGATCGCCTCGTTGTCAGGGACGACTCGAAGGATGCCTTCGAATTGAACGATGGTGGCGGGGACCGCCTCACCGGCAAGCTCGTAATCCCAATACGCTTCGAACGCTGGAGCGGCGCGCGTGAACAGGCCGGCCGTGGAGTCCGCGGTGAACTTCGCAACGTCACAGCCGCCTAGCGCGACGAGGCAAAGCGCCGCGGTCGCCGCAAGAAATCGGCGAGCCAGGAAAACATGGTCCATGGGGCGAGGTGTACGAAGATTCGGGGGAAACTGTCAATGTAGATCGTCTGCGGCAGCTCCCTTGACGGAATGAGGCCGGCCCTCCACTGTAGGGAAATGCTTAATTTCAAGTCGCTCCCCGTATTCATGGGCGTCTTGGCTGTGGTCCTTTGGGCCCGCCCCACAGATGCATCCATCGTTCAGGCTCTCGAGCTCGAGGAGCTCGTCGACCGAGCAGACCAAATACTGCTGGGAAGAGTCGTGTTTTCCGAGTGTTTCGAGTACCCGAACGGCACGATCGGCACCTCGCATCGAATCCTCGTCGAGCGCGACATCCGCGGCCGCTCCCTCGAAGAGGGCGAAGTCATCGTCGAAACGCTCGGCGGGCATATCGGCGACCTCGCCATGCGGGTCGAGGGCGAGCCGAACTTCCAAGTCGGTGAGCGCGTGGTCATTTTCGTCCGAGGCGCAGGGGACTACCTGGCTTTCCGACCCGTCGGCATGGGCCAAGGGGTCATGCGGGTCCGTACCGTGGAGGGGGTCGACCGAGTCCGGCAGACCCGAGCCGGAATGATGCTGATGCGGCGCAACGCCCAGGGTGTCCTTCAGAAGAGTCAGGGTGCTCTTCCCGAAGAGGAGCGCCTCGACGCGTTCCTCGACCGCGTCCGAAGCCTCGTCGAGCGCAAATCCGGTGACTCCAATGAATAGCCGCCAGCTCGGAGCTCTGGTCGCGACGATCACCGTGTTGGTCGGTTCCTGGTCGAACGACGCATCGGCATTCTGCCGGATGACGACCGAGGGAGAAGCCCAGATCGGCGAAGAGCCCTGCATCGAGAAGGGCGCTCCGCTCGAATGGCGACGAGCCTGCCTCTCGTACGCGATCGACAACCGCGGTTCGCAGTGGATGAGCGACGAGGACATCGAGGAAGCGGTCGACCTCGCCTTCGAGGAGTGGGAGAACGCCGACTGCAATGGCGAGCCACCGAACCTGATCTTCCAGCCGCTCCAGTCGTCGAACTGCCAGCGGGCCGAGTACAACTGCGAGGGCAACGTAAACACGATCGCGTTCCTCGCGCCCTGGCGCGACGCATGCAGGGAAGCTGGCTACGACCCCGATGCGTTCGCGGTGACAATCGTCTGGTACAACACCTCGACCGGCGAGATCCTCGACGCGGACATGATGATCAACGACACGCCAGCGAGCCAGTTCACTGCGGGCGGGCCGTACGCGAACTGCCCCGAGACGGGCTGTCCTCCAGCAATGGGCGTGTCGCCCGGCTCGGCGGACCTCCGAAACATCGTCACGCACGAGATCGGCCACTTCATCGGGATCGGTCACTCGGAGGTTCCCGAGGCGACCATGTTCGCATCGGCGAGTCGGGAGTCGGTCGACAAGCGCAGCTTGGCACCAGACGACATCGCTGCGGTATGCACGATCTACCCGCCAGGCGACCTGGATCAGAACTGTGACGCCACGCCCCTCGGAGGGCTGGAGCTCGATTGCGAGCAGAAGGCATGCACGACCGGCTCCTGCAGCAGCACGAGCAGTAGCGCCGGATGCAGCGCCGGAGGAACCCCGAGTGAAGCGCCCTGGACGCTCGTTCTTGCGACCCTGCTCGGGCTCAGCGTTCTTCGTCGTCGACGCCCGAGCGGCGCACGATCTTGAACTGAACGCGCCGGTTTCGTGAGCGGTTGTACGCGGTGATGTTCGGAGCGATCGGACGGGTTGCGCCGTAGCCTTTGGCGGTGAGGCGTTCCGGCTCGACACCGTGCTGAATGAGCCAGCGCCGGACGGACTCGGCGCGTTGCTGCGAGAGCTTCATGTTCAGGCCGGGCTCGCCACGGCTGTCGGTGTGTCCTTGGATCTCGATCAGCTCGACGCCTGGATTCCGGATCAATGCATCGGCGATCTCGAGTAGAAGCGTTTCGCTGTTTGGAAGAATCTCATCGCTGCCCGTCGCGAAGCTGATCTGTCGCCGAAGCACGATTTCGGTCTTCTTGACCAGTACCCGGGGCCGCGAGGGTTTGGGCAGTATTCGGAGCTGAACCTCGGCCTCTTCCCGTTCGGCGATGTCGAAATCGCGGACCGACACCAGATGGGCCGGATCATCGACGTAGGCCGTGTAGGGACCGGGCGTCAGAGAGTCGATCTGGGCGACCCCAGCCCGGTCCGAGACGACCTCACGCTCGGAAGGTCCCTGGACGTGAATCGTGACCTTCGGCACCGGCTCTCCGTTGCGATCGACCGTCGTGATGCGGAGCGAGCCATCGACCAGGATTCGCAGGAGGGCGCACTCGGTCTCGGCCGGCACCGTTGCGGAGCATTCGGCGTCGGCGTAGAAAGGATGCGAGACCAGGAGCAGGGTCTCGCCCTCGGGCACGTCGTAGCTGACGAACCGGCCCTGTGCGTCGCTCCGCTGCGGAGACACATCGGCGCCTGCAACCGCCACGGTGGCGCCCGCGACGGGTTCACCCGAGCTCTGGTCGATGATTCGACCTTGGACACGGCCGAGATTGGCCGGCACCGGGGTGCTGGCACCGGAGCTCGTCGCAGCACCGCGCGAGCCTGGATCGAAGGCGTACCCGATCCCGAGGATGACGTTGTATGGCACGTTCGGTGCAAGCTCACGGACGAAAGTGCGACTTCCGGTGATGCCGATGTCCGCGCCGACGGTGAAGGACAGCCCCTTCGGTGGGCTGAGGATCCGCAACCCTACCGTGAGCAACATGGGAAAAGCCTTGAGCTTCTCTTGTTCGAGGCAACCATCGTTGCTCGGAACGCCTGCGACGGGGCAGGTGTAGCCCTGCCGATTCACGGGGATGTCCCATTGCCACTCGAGCAACGGACGTAAGCCGACCTTTCGTGCTTGAAGCGGAATCTCAATCCCGGTGGCGAGACGAACGCTGTCCACTCGATTGACTCCGTAGGCGAATCGTTCGAACGGCGTGAGCAGATTGCGGGTCTCCAGCGGCCGCGGCACGAGACCACCGAGAGCGTCGTAGCGCCGGTTCTCGATGCTTTCGGTGAGCTTCGCGCTGTTATCGAACCAGTAGCGCGCGTTGAACCGCCAGATCAGTGGGGACTGACGCCGGGCATGCTCGCGAAAGTCCATGCTGAGGTTCGCGCGGAAGCCGAAGCTGGTGGCCCGGAACGTAGCACTCGCGTCGCCCACACCGCCGGGGAAGAGCACGGCGGCGTCGCCCCCCACGACAAGCCAGGGCTTGGCCCGGTAGAAGCCCTTGAGACCGAGGAACAGATCAGCCACGCGCTCGATCAGCAGGGGGTCATTCGTATCGTCC
>CBDUCC010000054.1:0-14411 GCA_965365555.1 uncultured Myxococcales bacterium
CGGCTCGGAGGGCGGAGGCATGGGGGTCGTCCCAGGATCCTCGCCTTCGACGAGGAATTTCAGGATTCGCTCGACCTGTCCTTCGGAGGAGGAGAGGCCAAGCCGTAGCTCGTGCCATCCGGGCTCGAGCGCGGCGAGCGACAGGCTCCAGGTGCCGGCTCCCCCGGTCACGTCGACGCCCTGGCCGTCGAGGCGGGCGCTGAGCTCGGGGCCCATGGTTGGATCGGACGATACGCCAACGGACAAAGCGCTTCCTTGCGGAAGCCGCGCGAACGGGCGGATGCCGCGCACACGGAGCGTCTTCTTGGGCTCGACGTGGCACAGAACGTTGCCGTGAACGGACCACGCGCCGCCGGCAGCGTAGGCGCGTAGCTCGGTGATCGCCGCAGGCCAGAGCGAGGCGCTCATCTCTTCCCATTCGTCGTACCGGTTGCGCCGGTATAGGGTGGAGCCGACTGCTGCCCAGAGCAGCCCATCCGCGACACTCACCTGATCGACCGGGCCCTCGTCGAATGGCACGGGCGCCCAGCCGTCGCCGTCATAGCGAACCAGCCCCCCATCGCGAAGCGCAACGAAACCGATCCGCGGATCGGGCCCACCGACCACCATACCGTCGAGCTTCGCCACTTCGCGGAAGGAAGCACGCTCACCGTAGTCGACCTCCCAGAGGGAATCACCGGCCTCGACGTACATCAACGGCTCGTCACTCGAGCATGCACCCTGCAAGGCCCGCATCTGCATGCTCTCGAGAAGCTCCAATGGGAACGACCAACGAAGCCAGGAGTCGCCGCTTCGCTCGAAGAGGCCGCGGGTCGTGATCAGGAAGGCCCCGCCGCTGCTTGCGGGATCTCCGCAGACGAACTTGGGCTTGCCGAGCTCCGGCGGAAGCGAGAGCGGCTCGGCACCAGCGAAGCCGGCATTCCAAAGGGTGTTGTCACCGATGACGAATGCCAGTTGCGAATCCCAAGCGACGAGGGCATCGGCTCGCGTGAAGTCCGCGGCGACGGCGGTTACGGTTCCATCGGGTTGGATGTGCCGAACGCCGTCGTCGCCCTCGAGCCAGGCCTCGCCCTCGGGGCTGACACCGATCAGAGTCTCGGCCGCGGCGAGCGGCTCACAGCGCGCCTCGGCGAACGAGGCTTCGGCGAGGCCGGCTTGCGTATCCGAAAGGCTGGCGTCTCCGCAACCGAGCAAGAGCAGGGCTGCCCACCATCGCGCACGTGAGGGAGCGACGAACACATCTTCAGCCTACTGATGGAGGAACGTATGTCACCCTTTGGGCGTATGCATGCTGGCTCGCATATCCGAAAAAATCAGTGATTTCGATATGCTTGCGAAAACAGAATCGTATTTCAGGGCTAATTTTTAAAACGCCCAGCCGAGCATCACGTGGAAGTTGATCGCGAAGTCGGTCGCGTCCCGTCCCTGGGCGGCTCCCGGCACGGAGGGAGGCGTGTCCCCGGCGAAGCCGCCGAACTGTGGCTTGAAGTAGTCGAACGAGACGCGGGCGGCATAAGCGAATCCGACGTCCAGCTCACCACCGAGTGTCAGACCGGCATCGAACCCGAAGCCCTTCGCGTCGCCGAAGGTGGTCGCGAGATCGCCGTAGGAGAACGGATAGCGGAAGCCCGCGTCGATCCGAAGCTGAAGAGTTCGTTCGATGAAGAAGTGCCGGTACGCCGGTCCAAGACGAAGAAAGAGATAATCGATCGATGGCAGAAAGCCATTGGTCTCTAGCTGCAAACGATCGAAGCCGACGCCGATCAAACCGCCGAGCTCGCCCTTCGCAAATCGATGGAAGTAGCCGAGTTGGCCGAGCACGCGCCATGCTTTGGTATCGAGCTTGGTGGTCGAGCTTGGTGGCTGTGTGTCGAGACCGACACCAAAGGCTCCGTCCGCCTCGATCGCAAGACCGCGGGCGCCCGACGCCCGATGCCTGGCAAGCGGTCGAACTTCGAGACGGAAGACGATGTCCAAATAGACACCGGACTCGTACTTGCGAGTCGCCGTACCGCCGGACCCGTCATCAACGTGGACCTCGATGTTGCGGATACGGCCTCCCGCGCCACCTAGCAGCATGACGTAGGGAGCGTAGCGATCCGTGCCCGTTCGCGCGCTGATCTCGATCGCCACTGGCTCGGCGACTTCGGGCGCAGAAGCTGCCGGCGCCTCTGGAGTTGCGGCGACAGGAACGGGAGCGGTGGCGATAGCGGGCGTCGGTTCTCGTTCCTTTTTACGCTTGTCTTGCGTGTCATCCGGCGGGGCCACGGTGATCGCTTTCGAGAGCAGAGCGCGGCTCGCCTTCTGAATGCGAGCGTTTCCTTTCGAGGTCCCCGGCGGGCCCGCCTCACGAGAGCTTATCTCCCTACCCTTCGGCCCGGCGATGCGGATCTTGGCCCGAGCGGCTGAGCCTCGACCTCTCACGCCACCCCAGATCACGTAATCGACGGGCAGCGCCTCGGCGATCGCGGCGCGTCCTGCCACGCTTGTGCCGGACAGGCCTCGTTTGGCGAGCACTCGTTCAGCAGCCTCCTTCTGCTCGAATGCCACGCGACTGCGGAGCGCGCGAATCACCTGAACTCGAGCTTGGTCGCCACCCTTGCCAGCGAAGTCGAGCACCACGGCCTTCGGCTGCTGCGCACGAACCGCCCCAGCCGGCGCCCAAACGCAGACCGCCAGCAGCAGCGCTATCGATACTTCTCCCCGCATCCCCGCCTTCAGCCTAGCAGCAGGCCTGGGGGGTCAGGAAAGGGCGAGCACCTGTTCAGGTTCGTCGGCGATTTCGAACGCTCGGATGCCTTCGCGCGAGCGATCGAGAACGATCGCCCCGAGGAACACGAGCAGAAGCCATATGATCAGATCACGCATCGTCCTACTGACGAGGTCTAAGGCGGAGGCGGAGAGGTGCAATCGCGCTCGCGAAAAGCAAGCCGGTTCAGGGGGGGGAATGGGAGTCCGGTCCTGGACAGGCCCTAGAGCGCGAGCCCGAGGGATCCCGGTAGAAGAAGGCGATCGAGATCGAACGCAGCCGACAGAGTCTCCACGACATCGCGGGGCTCGGACGCTTCGACGAAGGGAAGGCGAAGTTGATCGAGCTCGGGATGCCGGCTCGCCAGAGCCGTCGAAACCTGCTCCGCAGCGGACTCTCGAAGCGACGCTTCACGCTGGAGTGTTTCGAGCACGTCTCGGATGGGCTCGCTGAGATCGTCGGCAGCATCGAGGACGTCGACCCAAGGCCGCTCGGGCATGAAGGCCGAGTTCAAGATCACCGCTTCGGGCCTTACGCGCAGGGACCTGAGTCGCTTGGCGAGGTAGTGTGCGTCATCCCGTGCCGCCGCGGTGGGGGCGGCGACTAGGAAATAGCGGGTATCAGGCCGCAAGAGGAGGTCGCCCGTCTTCGCATTGAGCCACAGAAAGCGGTCGCGCACCCGGGCGAGCTCCTTGAACAGCGCCGCTACCTCCAGCACAGCCGGTCCGATGACTCGTGCGAGGAGCTTCTCCACGCGCCCCATCTTCGCCGAGGCACCCTCGAGATTCGCGTGCTGACCGATGTTCGCCAACCAGCCCACCGCACGGCCTCCGAGAAGCTTGGCGAGGCGACGAGGCTGCCCGATGAAATCGATGGCGTTTCGCGACGGCGCGGTGTCGATGACGACGACGTCGATGTCGTGTTCGCCGACGGCGCGCCACGTGAGGCCGATCGAGGCCAGCTCATGGATCCCTGGTACCGCAGCCTCGAGCGCCCGGTACACGCGATTGTCGCGGAGCCGAGTCAGCGCATCGGGATCCTCGGCGAATAGAAGCTCCGCGAAGGTGCCGAGAGAGTCGCGCGGGTCGGGCATGAGTCCATAGAGGACGCCTTGCTGTGCATCGACCTCGAGCTGTTTGGCCTCCGTGCCGAGCTCGGCGCCAAGGGCATCGGCGAGCCTCCGCGCCGGATCGAGACTGACGATCAGGGTGCGGTGGCCGGCGCGCGCGACCGCCAAGGCAATCGCTGCAGACGTGGTCGTCTTCCCCACCCCACCGCCTCCTGCGCAAACGAGGACCCGAGGATGAGTCATGCCGCCTCCGCTTTCCGTAGCCAATCCGCGATGGTTCGGGCCTTGGGTTCGCCGGGGTCCAATGGAAGAAGCGTGAGTCCCTGGTCGCCGCGGCCTTCGCGAACGTGAATCGTCGAGTCCAGTGCGTCGAGCACCTCCCGACGGACGGTGGTTCGCGCGTCGAGATAACTCGCAAGGCGTCGAGCCGCAGCCGCAGTCGGACCTTCGCTGGATCCCAGACTGAGAGCCTCGCCGAGCGCACGGTCAGGCAGCGGGGTCGGAACGCGGTTCACGACCAGACGATCGACCGGAAGCCCTATCTCGCGCTCGATGGTATCGCACAGCGTGACGGTTTCCGCGAGCACCAGGCGCTCTGGTAGTGTCACGACGACGATCGATGCGCGGGAAGCGGACAGCAGCTCGGTGTCAATCTTCGTGCATAGGTCATGAAGCGGGCCGCGAGCCGTGACATCCCGGACCTCGCGGACGACTTTCAGCCAGGCAACGCTGTGACCGGTAGCCGGCATGTCGAACACGACACGCTGCCCCGGGCGCTCCGCTACGAGCTTCCGCGCGAGCTCGAGCACGGCAAGCTCGCGGATGGCCGGCGCCGCATCGAGCAAAGGTCGCATGGCGAAGTTGTCGAGAGCCAGCTTCGCGAACCGCCGGGAGCCGAAAAGGCTTCCGGCCGCCTCGACCACGGCCTTGCCCGGGTCGAGCACGATGTGCTCCACCCGGCTCCCTGAGGCACCAAACGCACGCGCACCGCTCTCACCATCGCCAAACTCGACATACGTGGCGCGCCCATCCCGATCCGCCGCCGCAAGGGCAAGGCCCGCGGCGACGACGGTCTTCCCAACCCCACCCTTTCCGGTCACGAAGACGGCGGGTGCGAGGTTGACGTGCGGAGGTCGGCCGGCGCTGGTTTCGAGGTCGTTCACTCGACAGGAGTATGGAGCCGGCAGTCACGGGCGAAAGGCCGAGAGTCCGAAGAACTCGGAGCTCCGAGAGAAGACAATGTCCAGCGAGCTTGTCCAGGACGAACGTCCGCTGGAACGCTCAACGGCCGAGGCGCTCGTCCAAACGCCGATGCCACTCGCTGAGGGCGCCTTCGAATCGCGCGAAGCGAAAGTACTCGTTGGCCCCGGACGCCATCCCGGACTGAATCTGCTCGGCGAGTGCGAAATCCTCGTGGAGCGTATGCTTCGTGAAGGCGTGATTTGCTTCGAGAAACGCCTGTTCCTTCCCGCTTCTTCCGTCAGCCGGGGCCGCGGGCGCGAGGGTGAGGATCTGCACCCGAGTCTCATCGATTGACACCGGGTCCGCAATGATGAGATCGAGATGTCGTTCTTGGACGAGGACCGAGGCGTTCGGCGCGATGGAGTAGAGCAGATG
Organism: uncultured Myxococcales bacterium; assembly: GCA_965365555.1. GTDB lineage: Bacteria > Myxococcota_A > Polyangia > Polyangiales > Houyiibacteriaceae > SG8-38. The sequence goes on from CBDUCC010000054.1 coordinate 5,436, forward strand.
GCTGTGCTCGCGGAGGTTCCACTCGGCCTCGGGTCGCTGGAGGAGCTCGAGAATGGAAATCCTCGGCAGCACAGAACGAATGTGTTCCCCGAAAAAGCGGTAGGTGGAAATGTTGTCCGCGAAGAAGCTCGCGATCGTGTTGCGATGGGCAATTTTGAAGTGGTACGACTCGAGACCTCCGTCGACGATCAGCTTCCAGTTCGCGCGCCAAAGCCTCTCCTCCCTCGCGAAAACTGAGGAACCAGGAGATCCGAGCCACTCCAGATCGCCGACGATCGTCTGACTCGACGCGCCGAGCTCAGTGCTGCCTGTCGAGGGATCGGGGCAGACCCAGATGAGGCCGCCGGCCTCGATGCACGGAAGCTCGACCAGCGACGTCGACTCGACGTCTAGGCTGGGGAAGCCCTCGGCATGACGAACGAGAGCGAGTGAACCATCGGTCTCGTAGGTCCAGGCGTGGTAGGGGCAGACGAACCGTCGGCAACGCCCGCTTTGTCGGAGCTCGACCCTGGCACCACGGTGTCGGCAGACGTTGACGAACGCCTTGAGGGTACGGTCTCTCTGACGAACGACGATGGCCGGCGTACCGGCGATGTCACGTGTGATGAAGTCTCCGGGATCGGCCACCTCACCAACGTGTCCGACGATGTTCATCGACTGCCGAATGTGCGCGAGCTCGGCCCGAAAGCGTTTCGGATCGACGTACTTCGCTACGGGGACCAAGGTCTCGTCGGCCGGCGCAAAAGGTCGTTGGTCACCAACCAGCTGCAAGCATTCGGCAATCAGTTGGAGCTCTTCGTCGCGGGTCACAGCCGCGAGTATAGGCGACTACACCCAGCACGCGCGCACTGCGATCCTGCATGGCGTCGGCGCGCGAATGGACTCAGCCGCGCGGCGGTAGACCGTGCACGAACGTCAGGAAGCGCATGGAGGTGCCCGCGCGCCGGTGCTCGGAGATGGCTTGGTACTCCGGATCGGCGTACCAGTTGTGAGCGGCCTCCTCGCTCGGAAAGCGGAAGATCACGACGCGCCCCTCGAGCGGCGTGCTGCCTTCGACCGTCTCGCTGTTGTCGTCGAAGGTGAAGAATTCGCCGCCATAACGCTTGAGAATCGGGAAGAAACCCTTCTCGTACTTCCGGTAGACCGCAGCATCACCGACGACGAAGTTGGCGAGAACATAGACAGGGACGTCAGCCATGAGGAGGTTGTTCCACGGACCTTGGGATCGTGCACGCGGTTTGCTGATCGAAGGCGTCGGACGACTCGGAGGGAGCCGACCGACCGCCTTCGGCCTCGCAAATCCTCAGGCGGCGTCGAGCGTGGGCTGGCCCGGGCTCCAGCCGCAGGCGGTGAGCTCTCCGGTCTGAAGCGCGTCGAGCACGCGAAGAACCTCGTCGACATTCCGGCCGACCGCGAGATCGTTGACACTGACGAAACGGATGATGCCTTCGGGATCGACGATGTACGTTGCCCGAAGACAGACGCCCGCTTCCTTGTGCAGAATCCCCAGCTCGGTGGACAGCTCACGCTTGGTGTCGGCGAGCATGGGGAAGGGCAGATCCTTCAGGTCAGGGTGATCGTTACGCCATGCAAGGTGAACATAGTGCGTGTCGGTGCTTCCGCCGAGCACCTGGGCGTTGCGCTGTTCGAACGCAGCATGGTTACGGCCGAACTCTGCGATCTCCGTTGGGCAGACGAAGGTGAAGTCCATCGGCCAAAAGAAGATGACGCGCCACTTGCCCGGGTGGGATTGGTTGGTGATCTCCTCAAACTCGTTTCCGGGCTCGGTGCCGACGGATGCCTGCAAGGTGAAATCGGGAAAGGTGTCTCCTATCGTTCGCATCGTTTGCTTACTCCTTGGTGCCGCGAAGCAGCACTTGATAATCGGTTACGGCGAAACCCTCGAGCCGATCGACGCGCGACACCTTCACGCGATTCCAAGGCAGGTCGTAGATTTTTCCCGTGCCCTCGTCGATGAAGTGGTGATGGCGCTCGATGTTGGCGTCGAAGACGAGGCGCCCCTCAGTGAGCACGAGCTCCCGAAGGAGACCCTTGCCGACGAACAAGTTGAGGGTGTTGTAGACTGTCGCGCGCGAAACCATCGGAAACGACTCGCGCACCTTCGTCCAGACCTCCTCTGCACAGGGGTGATCGTCGGTGAACAGCACATACCGGGCGATTGCCACGCGTTGGGCTGTGGCCTGTATGCCGTGCTGTTCGAGTAGATCGGCCTCGTTGGGCTTCATGAATTAGATCTAGTCTAGAGTTAGATACTGTCAATCCCCGATGACCGCTTGAAGACAGGTCTGCGAGCCTTAGAACGACTCCATCATGAAGAAGCTAAGCGACGCCGAAATTGAACAGCATCTCGCCAACCTTCCGGACTGGGAGCGCGGCGACGGACGAATCCGCAAGGCATTTCGCTTCGAGGATTTCGTGGAAGCGTTCGGATGGATGGCCCGTGTCGCACTGGTGGCGGAGAAGATGAACCATCACCCGGAGTGGAAGAACGTCTGGGCGAACGTCGAGGTGGAGCTCAGCACCCACGACGCCGGTGGCCTGACGGAGCTCGACATGAAGTTGGCGGCCGCGATGGATGCGCTCGCGAGCCACTAGAGCCGCGCCATGCAGAGGCGCCGAGGTCAGCTCGTGAAGATCTGAATCGCCACGATGATCTGTGCGGCGAAGCCGCCGAGATAGGCGAGCGTACGCACGACAGGCAGTCCAAAGGTCAGCGCTGGGAAGTGAACGAGTCGAGTCCAGAAGTAGAGCTCGGTCGCGAATACGACCTCGGAGGCCGCCCCCTTACCCATCGCCTGGGCGACCAAGACGAGCGTCGCGATGATGACGAGGTTTTCGACGGCGTTGTAATGAGCGCGCTTTGCTCGACGGGCCCACAAAGCCTGTTGCAGCTCGTGTTCGGGATCGACCGGTTTGAGCGCACCAAAGATCCCGAGGGCGACCATGCGCTCGAGCACGTACGGAATCCAGAACAGGGCTGTCATCAGAGCGCTCGCTGCGAGCCATTCGAGTGAGGTCATGGGAGCTCCTTTTCGAAACCCTATGCTACCCCGGTTCCGAAGTTAGCGCTGGATTGCGTGCAAGCTCTACGACTCGCTCATCCGTTCGCGGTAGTCCCATGTTCCGAGCCACGTGGGGCTGAGCCGAATGATGAGCTCGTCGTCCGCGCGGGAGAGCAGAAAACGGCCGAGCTTTGAATCGGTATCGCCGAGGTAACGGACGAGTAGACGTTCGAGCAGCTCGGAGGCACCTGCCGTTTCCAAACTGGCGGTCCCTTGACCGCGAACGCCGAAGTAGGGAGGCTCGTTCGGAGCGATTTCGAAGGCACAACGCGGATCGGCCTGTAGGCGATGCACGATCCGCGCGTCGCGGTGCACGGCCGCGAGGAGCTCGTCGCCTTCGGGCATGAACCACAGGGACAGGAGCACGGGAAAGCCGGAGCTCGTGTTCGCCGCGAGCCGCATCGGAATCCGGCTCGCACTCAAAAATGCGCGGGTCTCATCTTCGGTCCAAGGGCCGCTGCGACGGAGTTCGCTCACGGAGCAGAGCCTGCCAAAAACTAGACCGGAGTCGGGCCGAAAATCGCCTGTTTCGGAGCGCCGGCTCATGTCGCTCGGCGGAAATTCGCGTTTGGGTCTACAAGCATTTGTAATCCTTGAAGTAATTTGGCGCGAGCCTGTCCCCTTGATTGCGTTTATAATCGAAAAATGCAGTTTCAACGCAATTGGCTCTTGTTCCTCGTGCTGGCTCTGGGAGTCGTCGGATGCGGTGGCTCGGACTCCACCGGTAGCGGTGGAGGCCGCAGCGGAGGCGGCGGAGCGGGTGGTGGTCTCGGAGGCGCAGGGGGCCAAGCCGGCATCGGTGGCGCGGCAGGCGACGGCGGGCAGGCCGGCAACGCAGGCGACGGCGGGACCGGTGGCATCATGCCCATGGACGATTGCGGGGACCGCGTGCGCCAAGCGGTCGAGGCATGCGACGATGGCAACCGACGCGACGACGATGGATGCGCGGCTGACTGCATGAGGATTGAAGACGGTTTCCGCTGCCCGGTCGCCGGCGCGTCCTGTGTTCCGATCGTCTGTGGAGACTCGCGTATCGATCCGCCCGAGCAGTGCGACGACAACAACCGCCGGAGCTTCGATGGATGCAGCGCGACGTGCCAGCTCGAAGCGGGTTGGGTGTGTCTGCAACCGGGCGTGGCCTGTAGTGCGGCCGACTGCGGGGACGGCCTGCTCGCTGGGTTCGAGCAGTGCGACGATGGGAACACCAATGACGACGATGGCTGTTCTTCAGAATGCCAGCTCGAAAGCGGATTCAAGTGCGAGACGGCGAATACGCGTTGCGTGGCGACGACCTGCGGCGACGGTCTGCGCGAGGGCACGGAACAATGCGACGACGGGAATCTCACTCCCTTCGATGGTTGCGATCTCTACTGCAACAACGAGCCCGACTGCTCCGGTGGGGATTGTCAATCGGTCTGCGGCGATGCGGTGATCCTCCCCGGCACGGACGAGGCGTGTGATGACGGCAACACCGCGGACGGCGATGGCTGCTCGGCGACCTGCGAGGTCGAGAACGGGTTCACATGCACGACCGTGGCTTCGGTGCTCCCAGACGAGCTCGTCGTCCCCGTGATCTACAGAGACTTCCGGAGTCGGCAGTCAGGGGCCAACGTGGACCCTACCTTCCACCCGGATTTCAACCCTTCCCCGATCGGTTCACACCTTGGAATCACTACGGATTATCTGGACTTGGACGGGAAACCGGTGTGGAACGAGAGCGACGATGGGGTCGGCAGCGGGGGCTTCCCCGAGAGCAGCACCTCGTTCGCTGCATGGTACCGGACGAGCCCGGACCTCGTGGCGGACGGGAACATCGAAGTCGTTCAAGAGCTCACCCTCACCCGACCGAACGCGACGAGCTTCCCGAACCGATACAGGTTCGCGAGCTCGTCCTTCTTTCCGCTCGATGACGACGGCTGGGAGCTGCAAAGCCCACCGCTTCGAGAACTTCCGCTCACGAACGGTCACAACTTCGGTTTCACCACGGAGGTTCACTACTTCTTCGTCTACCAGGGTGATGAGGTGTTGCGCTTCCAGGGCGATGACGATCTGTGGGTATTCGTCGACGGCCGATTGTGTATGGACATCGGCGGGATCCACGGAGCGATACCGGGGGTGATGAGCTTCGATCCGGCGGTGACCGACGGCAACGGCGCACGCCAGGCCATCGTCGATTCCTGTATCGCGGACCTCGGGCTCGAAGTCGGTCGTGTATACGAAGTCTCGATCTTCCATGCCGAGCGACATGTGACGGAGTCGAATTTCGAGCTAACACTGGATGGCTTCGTCACCGAGCGTTCGGAGTGCTCTGACGAATGTGGCGACGGGATCCGAACCCGGTTCGAATTCTGCGATGATGGAACAGAACAGAACACGGGTGAATACGGACGCTGCAACGCAAGCTGTACCGCACTCGGCCCGCACTGCGGAGATGGGATCGTCCAAGGCGAGTTCGAGGAGTGCGACGACGGTGACAACCTCGGCGGGACGGGCGGCTGCAACCCCGACTGTACGAGTGGCCCGTTCTGCGGAGATGGGGTCCGGCAGCCGGAGCTTGGGGAGTCGTGCGACGCTGGCGATGAAAACGGTGCACCGGGGTCGGGCTGCACGGACGCCTGTCAGGTGGTCGTCGACTGAGGCGGCGCTCCGAGAAATTACGCAGTAGGTGCTGCAACTGCTTGGCTTTGTTGGTCTTCTCGGGTTGGAGCCTGTCCCCTGTCGCGGGCGAAGAGCATGTAGATCGAGGGGACGAAGAACAGCGTGAAGAGGGTTCCGATCGCCATTCCGCCGACCAATACGAGGCCGATGCTGTTGCGCGCCTCGGCGCCGGGGCCGCTCACCAGGGTGAGTGGGAAGTGGCCGAACACGGTGGCCGTCGTGGTCATCAGGACCGGACGAAGGCGAACCGCGGCGGCGTTCCGGACGGCGTCGAGCTTGCTGTAGCCCTCGCGCTGCAGGTCATTGGCGAACTCGACGATCAGAATCCCGTTCTTCGACACCAACCCGATCAGGGTAACCAGTCCGACTTGCGAATACACGTTGAGGGTCGTCGTCCAACCGTCAGTCCAGAACGTCAGGTCCGGAGCGGGCAGCTTCAAGAACGTGAAGATCGACGCCCCGAACATCGCGAGCGGAACGGAGCCCCCGAGTATCACCAACGGATCGCGGAAGCTGTTGAACTGCGCGGCGAGTACGAGAAAGATCAAGACCACGGCCAGCATGAATGCAGGGAGAAACTTGTTCCCCTCTTTTCGAAGCTGACGTGATTCACCGGTGTAGTCCACGGAGTACCCACGCGGGAGGATCTCGGCCGCCTCAGTCTCGAGGAATGTGAGCGCTTCGTCGAGGGGTCGGATGGCAACGCCGCTGAGCTTCACCGAGTTGAGCTGTTGGAACCGGTTGAGCGAGCGCGGAACGACGCGATTCCGAATGCTGGCAAACGTGCTGAGAGCGATGAGGTTCCCGTCGGGCTTCGTCACGTAGATGCTCTGTAGTTGGCCGGCATTGAGCCGGGCAGAGCGCTCCAACTGAGGAATGACTTTGTAGCTTCGTCCGGCAATGCTGAAGCGGTTCACGTAGTCTCCGCCGACGGCCGAACCGAGCTCCTGGCCAACGGCCTGGAGGTTGAGGCCGAGCTCCGCGACGCGATCCCGGTCGAAGTGAATCTCGGATTCTGGCTGATCGATCTTCACGTCGATCAGAGGCGGAAAGGCGAACATGCCGCTCTCGGTAGCCTTCTTCTGAAGCTCGTTGACGAACTCCAGGATCTCACTCGGCTCCGCCGTCGATGCCACGATGAACTCGACGGGAAACTCACCCCCGCCGGGAAGCGCGGGCGGAAGAACGGGGAAGGTCTGAATCGCCGGAATCTCGTTCACTCGTTGGCCAACGATGGGGAGGAGGTCGAACGCCGAACGCTCGCGCTCGTCCCAGGGCTTGAGCCCCATGCCCCAGAACCCGCCTCCCGGCGATGTGATCTGGAAGGTGAACTCCGTTTCCGGGAAGCTCATGGCCATTTGGTTCACCGCGTCGATCGAAGGTGCGAGCTGCTCGAGCGTCGAGTTCGCCGGCGTGTCGACGATGCCGAAGATCACACCCTGATCCTCGTTCGGCGCGAGCTCACGGGCCGACATCACGAACATCACGGCGGCGAGCAGGCTGAGCGCGACCCAGGCGACGTAGATGGCGGGGCGCGCCGCGAGCGTCGCATCGAGCAGCCGTGAGTAGACCCCCTTGAGGCGGTTGAAGTCACGATCGATTCGTGCGCTCAAGCCTCGTTCGCTGCGCTCCTCGGGAAGAAAGTACGCAGACATGACCGGAGAGAGCGTCAGAGCGACGATGCCGGAGATCAGAACGGCGCCCGCCAACGTGAGCGCAAACTCCCGAAAGAGGGCGCCGGTGAGCCCCCCTTGAAAGGCGATGGGCGTGTACACCGCGGCGAGCGTGATCGTCATGGCAACGATGGGCGCGACGAGCTCGCGCGCTCCTTTAATGGCGGCATCGGTACGCGTCATGCCTTCGCGCAGGTGTCGCTCGACGTTCTCCACCATGACGATGGCGTCATCCACGACCAGACCGACCGACAAGACGATCGCGAGCAACGTGAGGAGGTTCAACGTGAACCCGAACGCCTGCATCAGGAACACGGCGCCGATGAGCGAAACCGGAATCGCAACGACGGGGACGATCACCGATCGGAACGAGCCCAGGAACAAGAAGATCACGAGAACCACAATCACGAGGGTCTCGCCGAGCGTAGTGACCACTTCGCGAATGGCGCTGTCGATGTACTTGGTGGCGTCGTACGCGAGCTCCGCCCGAAGCTGCTCGGGGAGCTCGTCTTGGATGGCCGCAAGCTCAGCGCGAACGCGGCCGACGACGTCGAGCGCATTGCTATTCGGCAACACCCAAACGCCGATGAACACCGCCGTTTGTCCGTCGAAATTGACCCGCTCATCGTAGCTGACCGCACCGAGGCCGACTTCGGCGATGTCTCGGAGCCGGACGATGACCCCATCCTGCTCCCGCACCACGAGCCGCTTGAAGTCCTCGACGGATTCGAGGCCGGTGTTGGTCGCTAGGTTCACCTGGATGAGCGAGCCCTTGGTCTGCCCCACCGCCGATAGGTAGTTGTTGGTGGCGAGCGCGGCCCGTACCTGAGACGGGCTCACTTCGTGGGCCGCCATCCTCTCGGGCTGGAGCCAGATCCGCATTGCGAAAGTGCGTGCTCCGAGAATCTCCGCACGCTGCACCCCGTCGACCGCGGAGAGCCGAGGCTGAACGCTGCGAACCAGATAGTCGGTGATCTCGTTTTGCCCGAGGAAATCGCTCGAGAAGCTCAGGTACGCGGATGCGAACTGACTATCGACCGACACGACGTCGAGCACCGGCACCTCCGCCTCCGGCGGCAAGTCACCGCGAACCTGATCGACCTTGGCGCTGATCTCCGAGAGCGCGCGAACCGCGTCATAATTGAGCTCGAGGTTCGCACGGATGACCGAGACGTTCTGGCGACTCTCCGATGCGACGTAGTCGATCCCATCTGCGGCAGAGATCGCTCGTTCGAGCGGCGTTGTGATGAAGCCGCGCACGAGCTCTGCGTTCGCGCCGACGTACGCGGTCGTCACTGTGATCGCCGCGTTCTCGCTCCGCGGATACTGGCGTACCGAGAGCGAACGCATCGCCTGAAGGCCCGCAATGACGATCACGAGATTCACCACGACCGCAATCACGGGACGGCGTATGAAAAGGTCTGTGATTTTCACGAGTCCACTCCGTCTACTCGTTCGGCGGACTCGGGTTGGTGCGTGCCTCCGGTGCGAGGTCGTCGCGAAGAGTCACGGACATTCCGTTCTGAAGCTTGAATGCGCCGGTGGAGACGACCAGATCGCCC
>CBDUCC010000055.1:0-14392 GCA_965365555.1 uncultured Myxococcales bacterium
GTGAAGGCGTACATCGTCGATCCGGACCACCGCGCCTATGTGGAAGGCTTCGCGAGCCCCAAGATCGAGGTCCGTAAAGCCTGGAACTTCGAGATCTAGGCCGTTCGCGCAGGTGCGACCGTTCTGCTAGATCCGCCGCCCAATCATGATCCCACGCTATACCCCCGCCGAGTTCCAAGCCCTCTGGTCCCAACGACGCAAGTACGAGGCGTGGTTCGACGTCGAAGTCTCCGCCTGCCGGGCCATGGAGAACGCCGGCCTCGTGCCCACGGGCACGGCCGATAAGGTGACCTCGTTTCGGGCGAAGCTCGACCCGGATGCGATCGACGAAATCGAGAAGGTCACGCGGCACGACGTCATCGCCTTTCTCACCCACGTCGAAGGCCTGGCTGGCGAGCCGGCGCGCTGGCTTCACCGCGGCATGACCTCGTCCGATGTGCTCGATTCATCGCTTGCGCTTCTCCTCGTCGAGGCGACGGACAAGCTGTTGGTCCGACTGGACGCCGTGCTCGCGGCGCTTCGTGACCGCATCGAAGAGCACCGGCATACGCCCGCCATCGGCCGCTCCCATGGGATTCACGCCGAGCCGGTCACCTTTGGTCTCATCCTCGCCGGGCACTACGCCGAGTTCGCCCGTGACCGGGCGCGGCTTCTCGCGGCCCGCGAGGAGATCGCCGTGGGCAAGATCGCCGGTGCGGTCGGGACCTACGCCCATCTGACCCCGGCGATCGAGGCGGAGGCTCTTGGCTCGCTCGGCCTTCGGCCCGAGTCTGAATCCCCCCAGGTGGTCGCGCGGGACCGCCACGCTGCCTACCTGTCGGTCCTCGGAGTCATCGCCGCCGCCATCGAGCGCTTCTCCACCAACGTGCGACATTGGCAGCGGACCGAGGTGGGAGAGGCCGAGGAGCATTTCAAGAAGGGGCAGAAGGGCTCGAGCGCGATGCCGCACAAGCGAAACCCCGTGCTCACCGAGAACCTCTGCGGGCTCGGGCGCGTCGTTCGCGCCGCCGTCGTCCCGGGACTCGAGAACGTTGCGCTCTGGCACGAGCGGGACATCAGCCACTCTTCGGTCGAACGAATGATGATCCCGGACGCGACTGCAACGCTTGCGTTCATGCTCGATCGAGTGCGGGGGGTGATCGCCGATCTCGTTGTCTATCCGGAGCGTCTCCGTCAAAACCTCGACCAAACTAGAGGTTTATGGGCGAGCGAAGGCCTGCTCCTCGCGCTCGTCGGACAGGGTCTCGGCCGCCAGGAGGCGTACCTGCTGGTGCAGCGCAATGCGATGAAGGCATTCGAAGGTCAGGGAGACTTCCGGTCGCTCTTGCGCGAGGATGCCGAGATTCGGCAGCACCTCTCCGAGGAGGCGATCGACCGCGAGTTCGACTTGAATCATGCGCTCGCCCATGTAGACACGATCATCGACCGGGTCCTGGAAGGAGGCTGAGGTGACGGTGTCGCAGGAGACCTTGCAACGAGGTCTTTCGACCACGCTCGAGGCAACCCACTTCGAGTCCCTCGGCGCGAAGTACGAGGGCAAGGTTCGAGACTGCTACATCGCCGAGGGCAAGCGGTACATCGTGGTCACCGATCGGATCAGCGCTTTCGATCGGGTCCTCGGAACGCTGCCGTACAAGGGCCAGGTTCTGAACGGCCTCGCCGCCTGGTGGTTCGAGGAGACCAAGGGCACCGTCCCCAATCACGTGCTCGACGTGCCCGATCCGAACGTGATGGTCGGCATCGAGTGCGAGCCGCTGCCGGTCGAGATGGTGGTCCGCGCCTACATCACCGGGGTCACCTCCACCAGCATTTGGACGCACTATGAAAAGGGTGCCCGGCGGTTTTGCGGTCATCGCTTGCCAGAGGGTCTGCGAAAGCACCAGAAGCTTCCCGACCCGATCCTGACCCCAAGCACCAAAGCCGAAAAAGGGGATCACGACCTCTCGGTCTCCCGCGACGAGATCCTGGCGATGGGCCGAATCGCGGCCGAGGATTTCGACCAGGCGGCCAGCTACGCCATGGCGCTCTTCGCGCATGGCCAGCGGATCTGTGCGGAGCGCGGGCTGATTCTCGTCGACACCAAGTACGAGTTTGGAAAGACGCCGGATGGACAAATCGTCGTGATCGACGAGATCCACACACCCGACTCGTCGAGATTCTGGTACGCGCACAGCTATCGGGAGCGCTTCGAGGCCGGCGAAGATCCGGAAAGCTTCGACAAGGAATACGTCCGCCGCTGGCTGGCGGGCCAGGGGTACAGGGGCGAAGGCCCAAGCCCCAGGATTCCCGACGACATTCGGGTGGAAGCTTCGCGGCGCTACATCCAGGCATGCGATGAGATCCGCGGCACCCGCTTCACCCCCGATGAGACCGATCCGCTGCCGCGGATCGCGAAGAACCTCGGCTTGGAGACATCATGAAGGCCAACATCTTTGTTACGTTGAAGCGTGAGGTCCTCGACCCGCAGGGCGATGCCGTTCGACGCTCGCTCGACTCGCTCGGTTTCGAGGAGGTGCGCTCAGCCCGCGTCGGGAAGCTCATCGAGCTCGAGCTCGACGGGAACGACCGAGCGAGCGCAGAAGCTCACATTCAATCGATGTGCGAGAAGCTGCTCGCCAACCCCGTGATCGAAGACTTTCGCTACGAGATCGTCGAGTAGGACGGCGCTGGTCTCAGACGCTGACGTTGCCGCCTGGCTGTGCTAGCCGATGAGGGTGACTGACGTCGGGTTGCCCAAGGTGCGGAGCCTCCTCGAGGAGCGAGCGGCCAGAGAGCTCTCGGAGCACCCGAAGTGGGCCGCCGTGGCGATGATGCTTCGCGAAGGCTCCCGAGGTCCCGAGGTCTTCTTCATTCGTCGCGCCGAGCATCCGCGTGATCCCTGGTCCGGACACATGGCGTTCCCGGGCGGGCGCCATGAGAGTGCCGATGCCTCCCTGCTCGCGACCGCGATTCGGGAGACTCAGGAGGAGGTTGGCCTCGATCTGCGAGCCGAAGCCGATCACATCGGCCAGCTCGACGACCTTCAAGCCATCGCCCGGGGGAAGCCGCAGGAGACCGTGATTCGGCCCTTCGTGTTCGAGGTGCACCGCGACGCGCCAATCCTCGCCGACGAGCGAGAAGTCGCCGAGGCGCTGTGGACACCGCTGCTGCCGCTTTACCTCGGCGAGGCCGACACCACCCGACCTTACCAATGGCACGGCACACAGATCGACTTCCCCGCCTATGATGTGCACGGCCGTGTGGTCTGGGGGCTGACGTACCAGATGCTCCGCTCGTTCTTCCGGATTCTGGGCTAGCCAGCGCGGCGGCCAGTGCTAGGAACGGGGATAAGTCATGCCTCAAGCCGACCCGAATCGACTCGTCCACTGCATCAAGCTCGACAAAGAGCTGCCGGGGCTCGCGCGACCGCCTTTTCCAAACGAGGTGGGCCAGCTCGTCTTCGAGAGGGTTTCGAAGGAAGCATGGGACCTCTGGCTTCAGGAGAGCGTCCGCTACATCAACACCTATCGCGTGGATCTCTCTTCGCGGGAGGGCACCGATTTCATGCTGAACCAGCTCAAGATCTGGCTCGGCATCGAGGACGGGGAGCTCGCGGCGACCGCCTGGACGCCGCCGGAAGAATAGAACGCGCTACTGGAAGTTCTGGATGGCCCAGATCTGGCCATCCGACGTTTCATGGAAACCGCAGGCTACGGCGCTGTAGCTCGGGTTGCTCATGTTGATGTAGTGGCCGTGCTCGGAGAACGGTTCCCCCGGGCCCTCGTCCCACATCATCTGAAGACAGCGGTCGACGACCTGATCCGTGGAGCGCCAGCCCGGGCATTCGTTCTGGGCCCAGCCGCCTGGCTCGCAGATGCCATCCCGAAAGCCCGAGTGCGGAGCACGCGTGCTGTCGTATTGGGCATGCTGATCGGCGCAGCTTTCGCCCTGTGTCCAACGCTCGAGTGGCGGCAGGCATTGGCACTCCCAGCGAAGCTGGTTGATCCGGTTCACGCAATCGGCGGCGGGGTCGCCGGTCGACGGAAGCGCCGTTGGCTGGCAATCGGGGCGCGGCGCGTCGAGCGGTCCGTTGCTGCAGTCAGCTTCCAATCGCGGCGTTCCAGGCGCTCCTGCGCTCCCATCCGCTGCGCCGGCACCCGGGTTCGATCCGCCCGTTCCCGACGTCAACAGATCGGCGTCTCCACAGCCCATGGCAAGCGTGGCGACAATGGCCGCGACTATCCTTGATCCGCGCATGGTTCCCCCATCAATCAAAGTTCTGGACCCCCCATACCTCTCCCGAGGAGGTGGTATAGAAGCCGCAGGCGACGCGCGTGTACGTCCTCGTCGCCATCGTTTCGTAGTGACCGTTCACTGTGTTCGGGTTGCCGTCTTCCGGTCCTTCGTCCCACATCGACTGCAGGCAGCCCGTGATCACGTGATCGCTCGACGGCCAGCCCGGGCATTCGTTCTGCGCACGGGCGCCGCTTCCGCACGGGATATCGTAGAAGCTCGCGTGCACGCCGTTCACGCTGTCGTACTGGGCATTGCTGTCGGTGCAGCTCTCGCCATCCATCCAGCGCTCGAGCGGCGGCAGGCACTGGCACTCCCAGCGGAATCGATTGATTCGCGCCACGCAGTCGGCGTGTAGGTCGCCCGTGCTCGGTGCAGGTGCGGGGCGGCAGTTTGGAATCGGGGTCGCGAGCGGCCCCCGAGCACATGGATCGACGGACCCGCCTGCGCCTCCGGCATCGGGTGTCGGCTCGGTTCCCGCATCGGCTTCGCCGGGGCTGCCCGTTCCCCCGTCCGGGACTGCGGCCGACGGATCGTCCATCGATCCGCCCGCGCTCATCGACGTTTCCGCACCGCCTCCGCCGCTGTTCGGTCCGGCCTGGTCAGCGCCACTGGGACTCGGAGTGGGCTCCGAGGACAGGTCTCTCGGCGGATCGCCGGACTCGATGCTTCCCTCGCAGCCAAGAAGCAGCGCCAGCAACGCGATCCAAAGGATGCGACCCCCGTGCACTGCCACAGCCTAGCAACCCTTTCGGGTGCATCCAAACAGGTAGGTCACCGACCGACACGGACCCACTCAGGGCAAGAAGCGCGCTCGCTCGGCCTTGGGTGGCACAGGGCAATGATCGTAGCGGCCGAACAGTCTGTACCGGATGCGAGCGATGAGATTGTAGAGCGGGTCGGTGAGCCAGGTCGGAAGGTATCGAAACCAGGAAAGTGCCTTCGTCGGGTACGGTAGCTCAGCCATCGCAAGAGCCGCGGCACGCGAACGCACGAAGAGCTGGCTTCCGTTCCAATAGACCAGCGTTTCAATGCCCGACGGGAAGTCGGGATCCAGCTCACGGATCCGAGCCGCAGTCTCCCCTTGAAGCGGAGCGAACGCGAAAACCTGCTCGCGATCGAGGCGAAGCATCGCTTTGACGATGCCGTTGCACATCGCGCAGACACCGTCGTAGAAGAGCACGCGGGCGGGGAGCTCTGCTTGCATACGCTGACCCATCGACGAGAACATAGAGCCGATCGACGGTGATGTCGCTCCGTTGCGGAGCTTGTGCAGCGTCGACTGGACAAACGCAGCCGATCCGAGGTCGCGTTCGAAACTCAGCAGGTCTACGATGCTCGGACCGGTGTCGGCCCGACCGGAGCGAGGTCCCATCATGTCTGCAGCCTGGAAGAAGACCGCCTGTATCCTCTGTGAGTGCAATTGCGGCCTCGAGGTCGAGCTTGGAGGCGAGGGGGGCCGGCACTTCACGCGCGTGCGAGGGGACAAGGCGCATCCAGCGTCCAAAGGGTATGCCTGCGAGAAGCCCCACCGGCTCGACTACTACCAGAACGGCCCGGACCGGATCACCACGCCACTTCGGCGCACTCCGGACGGCACCTTCGAAGAAATCGACTGGGAGACCGCGATTGTCGAGGTGAGCGCGCGGTTGGCCGCCGTTCGCGACGAGCACGGCGGCGAGACGATCTTCTACTTCGGAGGAGGCGGGCAGGGCAATCACCTCCCCGCGGCGTATTCGGCTGCGACGCGGCGTGCGCTCGGTTCCCGGTATCGGTCGAGCGCGCTCGCCCAAGAAAAGACCGGCGAGTTCTGGGTGGGAGGTCGCCTCATGGGAACGGTCACGCGCGCAGACTTCGAACACTGCGAGGTGGGACTCTTCATCGGTAAGAACCCCTGGCAGTCGCACGGCATTCCGCGCGCGCGTGTCACGCTTCGTGAAATCGCCAAGGATCCGAAACGATCGCTGATCGTGATCGACCCGCGAAGGACGGAGACCGCGGCGCTCGCCGACATCCACCTGCAAGTGAGGCCGGGCGCTGATGCCTGGTTGCTGTCGGCGCTCGGCGCTGTCCTGGTCCAGGAAGAGCTCATCGACCGGGCCTGGATCGAAAAACACGTCGATGGCGCCGACGATCCCATGGATGCGCTTCGAGATATCCCCGTTGCTGACTACTGCGTCCTCAGCGGGGTCGACGAAGACTTGGTTCGAGAGGCGGCTCGGCGGATTGGCAAGGCCGAGAGCGTCGCGATCTTCGAGGATCTCGGCATCCAGATGAATCGCTTCTCGACCTTGAACAGCTATCTCAACAAGCTCCTCTGGGTGCTCACCGGGAACTTCGCCAAGAAGGGCGCGCAGTACGTGCCGACCCCGCTCGTGAGCGTCGCCGGAAACCTCGAGAAGCTAGGCGCCGGAGCAGAGTGCAAGCGGAGTCCGGTCGCGAACGAGCGAATCATCTCCGGACTCACCCCGTGCAACTCGATTCCCGCCGAGATCCTCAGCGATCACCCGAAGCGGTATCGAGCGATGATCGTCGAGAGCAGCAACCCGGCGCACTCGATGCCGGATAGCAAGGCGATGCGCGAGGCGTTGAGCGCGCTCGATACGCTGGTGGTCATCGATGTCGCCATGACAGAGACCGCTCGTTTGGCCGACTACGTTCTGCCGACACCCACGCAGTACGAGAAGGCCGAGGCGACGTTCTTCAACTTCGAGTTTCCGCACAACTACTTTCACGTTCGTCAGCCGTTGCTTCGGCCGCCGGAGGGGGTTCTGCCCGAGGCCGAGATCCATGCGCGGCTCTGCGAAGCGCTGGGCGCCTACACCGAGGCCGATCTTGCGCCTCTTCGGAGCGCCCTCGAGCAAGGGCGGCCGGCGTTCATTCCCGCCTTCTTCGCGAATGTGCTGTCCAATCCCAAGCTGGCGCCTCTCGCGCCGGTCATCCTCTACCGGACGCTAGGACCGCACCTTCCCGAGGGGATGGATTCGGCGGCGGTGGTCTGGGGCCTCGCGCACCAACTGGCTGCCAAGTACCCGAAGTCGCTCATGCGCGCGGGGTTCGATGGGCCGGCGTTCGTGGCGGCCGAGAAGCTTTTCGACGCGATGCTCGAGCATCCGTCCGGTGTGATCTTCTCGATCGACGACTACGAGGATGGTTGGGACCGTGTGTCGACTCCCGATGGGAAGATCCACGCATCGATCCCCGAGCTGCTCGACGAGCTCAGAACGCTCCGAGACGCAACTCCGGGAACCGGAGATCCGGCGTTTCCGTTCGTGCTCTCCGCGGGCGAGCGGCGTTCGTTCACGGCCAACACCATTTTTCGGAGTCCCGAGTGGCGGAAGAAAGATCCCGATGGCCGGCTCCGGATGAACCTCGAGGATGCCCGAGAGCTCGGAGTGTCCGATGGCGATGACGTTCGGCTGACGACCAAGCGCGGCTCGGTGGACGTGTCGGTGGAGCTTTCCGACAGCATGCAACGAGGCCACGTTTCGCTTCCGAACGGGCTCGGTGTCGAGCACGGCGTCGCCGATGGTGTGCTGGAGCGGACCGGTGTTGCCCTCAACGAGCTCACCTCCGTCGAGGATCGCGACTGGCTCGCGGGGACCCCTTGGCACAAGCACGTGCCGGCCCGAATCGAAGTCGTCGCTTAGCTCAGAGTTGCTCCATGGCGTTGTGGAGAAGTCGCCTTGCTTCCTCAGCAACCTCGCCGATCGGGGCCTCGGGTACTAGCTCGAACATCGCCTTGGGGTCCGCAAACGAGACCAAGGCGCCGCCCTCGTCTTCCTGCACCACGACGTTGCAAGGGAGCAGGAGGCCGATCGCAGGTTCGCCTTGCAGCGCCCGGTGCGCAAGCTTCGGGTTGCAGGCGCCAAGGATTACATAAGGGCGAAAGTCGACGTCGATCTTCTTTTTGAGCGTCTCCTTCACATCGATCTTGGTCAGGACCCCGAAGCCGTTGGCTTTGAGGGCCTCCGCCACCCGGTCGAGGGCGGCATCGACCGTCACACCATCTAGCTTCTTCGAAAATGCGTAGTTTGGATCGCTCATCATAGGCCTCCTGGAGACTCTATAAGTCGTCCTCGGAGCCGCGCCATAGGGTCGCAAAGTCTGCGCGTACGTTCGTCCCCAGAAGGCACCCGATGACTTTCGGATTCGAGTCGGGCTAGACTCGGCCGCGTGTACAAGACCCTCACCGCGCAGACGCTGCATTACTTCTCGCGGCCTCAGCAACGAGTGCTGCGCGAACCCCTCGAGGGACCGTCGTCGTGGACGGGAGCGGAGCTCTCGGAGCAAAGTGCATGGTGCGAGACGCTGACCGCGCAGGATCTGGTCGAGCTCGATCGGGCGCTTGCCTACGCAAAGCTCACCGAGAAACCGATGGCCGATCTCACGAAGCGAGATTTTCCACTCCCGACGCTCGAACGAAAGATCACACGATGGCGACGTGAGGTCGGGGAAGGCCGGGGCTTTCGGTTGGTCCGCGGGATCCCCGTGGAGCGCTGGCCCGAACGGGATACCGAGGTCTTCTTCTGGTGCCTCGGGCAGCACCTCGGCATCCCGGGTGCTCAGAACCCGCAACGGGATCTGCTCGGACACGTCCAGGATACGGGTGAGAGCCCCGATGAGGTTCGCCACTACCGCACTCGGGTGAACATCAACTTCCACTGCGACGCCGCGGACGTCGTCGGGCTGCTCTGTCTGCGGAACGCCAAGCGCGGGGGAAAAAGTCGAATCGTCAGCTCCGTGTCGGTCTACAACGAGCTGCTTCGGCGCCATCCCGACCTCGTCGATCGACTCTACGAGCCTTTCGCGATGGACACGAAAGGCGAGGGCGGAGTCCGGTACCTGCCCGTGCGGCCTTGCGCGTACGACGACGGGCGCCTTCGCACCTTCTACCATACCGACTACTTTCGCTCCGCTACCGAGGCGTCCGGACAGAGCGTCCTCGCTCCCGAGGACCGAGAGCTCCTCGACCTCTACAATGAGATCGCCGAGTCGCCCGGGATGTATCTCGACATGGATCTGGAACCCGGCGACATTCAGCTACTGTCGAATCATACGGTCCTTCATGCGCGCAACGACTTCGAGGACTACTCCGAGCCAGAGCTCAAGCGGCATCTCTTGCGCTTGTGGATTTCACTTCCCTCGGGTCGGGCCATCGGCACACGCCTGCGCACGCAGCGGAGCCGCCTTCGAATGGTGGGAACCACCTTGCGGGTGAAGGTGCGGCACGCGATGGCTCGCGCGGTCGACGGCTAGCGGACGCGGCCCTCGACGACGTATTGGTGAGGTAGCGTCTCCTCGAGAACGCGCACGTGCAGCCCCGCCGAGCGTAGCTCGGAGCGAACGGTATCGATGCTGAGACGGTGTGCCTGGGGTGGCCCGACCGGGCTCTGTTCCGTGAAGTCCACGATCAGGATGCGTCCGTCGGGGCGGAGGGCTTGTCGGAGCTTGGCCGCGTAGCCTGCGCGCCCCTCGATGTGATGCCAGGTGTTGACGACGAGCACCCGGTCGACCGACCGGGGACCCAGCGCCGGGTCGTCCGGCTCGATGGTGTCGGGGCGTACGTTTCGCAGTTGCTCGCGATCGATCCGTTCGTACATCCGATCGACCATGGAACGCTCCACGTCGAGAGCCAGGACCCGGCCTTCGGGGCCCACCGCTTTCGAGAGGTACCCGAGGAAGTATCCCGTTCCGGCACCGAGGTCGACCACCGTGGAGCCCGGTCTGCAATCGAGGAGGGCCACCACCTCCTCCGGGTTCTGCCACTCGTCGCGCGACTTCTCGTCGAGGCGATCCGCGTAGTGCTCGGCGTTGGGCAGGGTGCTCGGTGCGCCGCCGCTGCTGGACTCTGCCGCCACGGGCGGCGCCGGCTTGCGTGCTTCGGGGGCTCGGGGACCACATGCGCTGCACAGCACCAAGGCTGCGGCGACTCGAAGAATGACTCGTTGATTCATCGGCGACTCTGCTCCGTTCGCCCTTACAATTGGCGACATCTTTGACCCGAACAAGTGAGTTCGCATAGTTAGACATCACAAATGTGCGCCACTCAACCCTCCGCAAGCACGAGAAAAATTGCACGCGGTTGGCTCGAGGGTATGCTGACGCCGTGCTCTCTGAGCTCAGAGGGGGAAGGAAAATAACTCCATGAAGAGACATCTGCATTCATCTCTCACCGCCTTGGTGTGTTTCACGCTCGTCGCAACGATGCTGGCGGGGTGCAAAGAGGACGCGGTTGAGCCGGAACCCGAGCCGACGACGGGTGCCGAAATTCCCGAGCCAGAACCCGAACCCATGGTGGAGCCCGTCGAGGAGCCCTGTGTCGTCGAAACCGTCTACTTCGCGTTTGACTCCTCGGAGCTCGACAGCAGCGCGCGCGCGGCCATCGAAACCGCCGTCGAGTGCTACCGGAATCAGAATCCGGGCGTTCAGCTGCTTCTCACTGGCGCCGCCGACCCGCGGGGCACCGAGGAATACAACATCGCGCTGGGCGAGCGCCGTGCGCGCTCGGTGCGCAGCTACATGACCTCCCTCGGTCTCGACGGCAGTCAGATCTCGGTCACCTCGGTAGGCGAAGAGATGGCGACAGGCACCGACGAAGCCGGCTGGGCCCGCGATCGCAACGTCACCGGTTCGGAAAACTGAGCGCACCGGGGGGTGCGCTCTTTGGGGGGTAGTCGTTGATGCTTTCGGTCTTCCTTCAGACGAGCGCACCCGAACAACTCAATCCGTGGAAGCTGGTCGTCGGCGCCTCTCCGGTCGTCCAGCTCGTGATGCTCATCCTGCTCTTCATGGCGGTGATGTGTCTTTACATCATCGGCGCCAAGTGGATCCGATTGAAGCAGGTCACCGATCAAAGCCGTGGCTTCCTTCGGGTCTTTTGGTCCGAGGACAAAGCGCGATCGTGGAACGCCAAGGCGATGAACGACATCCACGGGCAATCGGTGAACTACGAGCGATCGCCAATCGCGACGGTGTTTCGCGCCGGCTATCGTGAGCTCGCACGCATTGCTCGCGCAGGGCGACCCACGAAGGCCGATGTCGAAAACGTCGAGCGCGCGCTTCGGCGGGCGCAGAGCGCAGAGCTGACGAGACTCGAGAACAAGGTGGCGTTCCTGGCAACCACCGCCTCGACTGCGCCCTTCATCGGTCTCTTTGGTACGGTCTGGGGCGTGATGAATTCCTTCATCGCGATCCACGGGCAGAAGAGCGCGGGACTCGACGTGGTGGCTCCGGGCATCGCAGAGGCGCTGATTGCGACCGCTCTGGGCCTCGCGGCCGCGATTCCCGCAGTGATGGCGTACAACTACTTCGTCCGTCGCATCCGCGTCGTCGACAGCGAGACGTCGGCCTTCGCCAGCGACTACCTGAACATCATCCGGCGCCACCTCTTGGTGGAGTAGCGATGGCTTTCTCGAACGGCGACGGCGGACCTGGGAGCGCACTCAGCGAAATCAACGTGACGCCGCTCGTCGACGTCATGTTGGTGCTCCTGATCATCTTCATGATTGCAGCGCCGATGCTGACGACTGGCGTGAACGTCGACCTTCCGAAGGCCGATGCGCCGCGCATGGACATCGACCAGGACCACCCGTTGATCACCGTACAGCGAGATCAGCGCATCTTCCTCTTCGACGAGGAAGTCAGTCTGGATGTTTTGCGGCAACGGCTTCTCACCGACGATCGCATTCGGAACGTCGACGAGGTTTTCGTACAGGCGGACGAGCAGGTGCCGTACGGCGTAGTCGCTCAGGTCCTTGCCCTCGTGCGGCAAGCGGGTATCGGAAAGATGGGCCTCGTCACCGACCCGATCAACCGAAAGCCGAGGTAACGATGACACGCGGCGAGGTCAGCGATTGGCGGGCTTTGTCACTCCTCGAGACCGAGCAGCCGAGTCCGGTCGAGGTCGCCGGCGGCGTCGGCTTCGCCTTGGCGGTGTTCGTGCTGCTTCCGACGCTCGGGCTTCTGAGCGGGTTCCTTCTGGGCGGGATGCAGTCGATCTTCGGAGGAGTCGACCAGCTTCCGCCTCCCCCGATTGAGGTGATTGAGACCAGATTCGTGCGCCTCGGCAAAAAGCGTCCGGAGCGACGCCTTCCGAGCAAGGAGGTCCCGGCGGCTCAACAGAGCGCAGCGGTTCCGACGGCGCCCGACTCGAGTTCGGCTGCCGCCGTGCCGAGCGCAAAGAGCGAGACGGGGCTGTCGAAGCCGAAGAAGAAGCGCCCCCGTCAGGAGGAGGATCTCTTGGCGACGCTCGGCGAGCGTGCCGGCGCGATCTCGGACCTTCGGAAAGGTCCAGAGTTGGAGGGGGATCCCGAGGGAATCGTCGAAGGCACCAAGGCAACCGGCGACGACAAGGACATCTACGTTGGCAAGCTTTACACGTACTTTCGCCGCGGCTGGCAGGTGCCCTCGCTGATCTCGACCGAGGAGCTCGAGCAGCTCGCCTGCGTCGTCGAGCTTTCGATCACCGAGGACGGCCAGGTTGGGGAGTACGAGATCAAGCGACCGAGCGGGAATGAAGCATTCGACGAGTCCGTTCGTCGGAGGCTGAGTCAGGCCATGGGGAGCCCGCTTCCAGAGCCACCGGAGTCGGTGGCTGACCAGGTCCTGGGGAAGACGATTTCTTTGCGTTTCTTTGGGCGACACGCCCGTTGAGGTTCGAGATGATATTGATTGCAGTTCGACATCCAATGGAATGGATCGTGATCGCCACCGCTCTGGTGGTCGCGAGCCCGGCTCTGTACTCGGTCCACGTAAATGGTCAGGACGAGGCTCCGCCGCTTCCCGAGGACAAGATCGTCGTCGACATCGACGCCCCCGAAGAAGATCTGTTCCAGATCGGCATTCCCAACCTGATCGGCGAGCCGAGTGCACAAACCGAACAGGGCGGCGCGATTCTTCAGAACGACTTTCGCCTGATGCCCGGTTTTCGCGTCATCGGTCCCGCATCCGTGAGACACGATGCCGTCGGCAAGGGTCTTGGCGTCGACTTCGGGGCTTGGGCCACCCTCGGCGCCAACGGGGTGATCAAAGGGCTCGTCGGCGGAAACGACGCGTCGCTCCGCGTAGAGCTGCGCTTCTACCAGGCGAGCGGCGGCGAGTTGCCGGTGCTTCAGCGAACCTATCAAGGCCCTGCCAGCGACTTGCGCAAGTGGATGCACGATTTTGCGAACCGAGTGATCGCAGTGGTCACGGGAACGTTTGGCCCGTTCGGCACGGAGATCGCGTTCGCGCGCAAACATGGGCCGGGACGAAAGAGTGTCTACGCGGCCTCGATGGACGGCCATGGTGTTCGCAAGGTCTCGAGTGGGCAGGGGGTTTCGATGCTTCCGAGCTTCGGGAAGGGCTCGATTTGGTATACGCGTATGACCAGACAAGGGATGTTCATCACCAACACCCGAGAGGGTGGGAGGCGCATCATCGGTGGCCAGGGCATCACGATGGCGCCCGCCATTTGTGGCGATCGCGTCTACTTCGCATCGTCCCGGTCGGGCAACTCCGAGATCTACAGCTCGAAACTCGATGGCTCGGGGATTCGCCGACTCACCCGCAGCCGCGGCATCGATGTCAGCCCCACCTGCGGCCCCCGCGGCCGCATCGCCTTCGTTTCCAACCGGCATGGCAGCCCGCAGGTGTTCGTGATGAACGGCGATGGCTCGAACGTCGAGCGCGTGACGTTTCGAGGAAGTCACAACCAGACGCCGGTCTGGTGCCAGGACCCCGAGCAACCACTCATCGCCTTCAGCGGGCGTGACCGCAACTTCGACATCTTCACGGTCAACGTCGTGACGCAGGAGTACAAGCGTCTCACACAAGGGCAGGGTGACAACAAGGACCCTGCGTTTTCTCCAGATTGCCGGCTAATCGCCTTCGCGTCGGATCGGAGCGGTGCTTCTGGCGTCTATCTCTCGGGACAAGACGGGATCGATCAGAATCTCATCATCGGTGGCGTCGCCGAGACCGTTCGCTGGTCGCGATAGCGTCGCCCTTGCGGACTGTCGGGCGGATCCGTATCCTCGCGCCCGATGGCGATCTGGAAGCGCGGGTGCATGGCGAGCGTCGGACTGCTCGCGCTGGCGGTCTTCGGTCTATGGCTGGTCATCGGGGGCGGGACGCTTCC
>CBDUCC010000056.1:0-14365 GCA_965365555.1 uncultured Myxococcales bacterium
GCGGTTTAGCTTCCCTGATCGAGCCCGACAGCGAGACCATCCAGGAAGTCGACGAGTTTCTCACCCTCGACGGCCTTCGACTCATCTACCTCCGCAACACCTAGATCCGCATCAGAAGCGCCATCGCGACGACGCTCGCTACAACCACCAGCGCGGCCAGCACATACACGGCGAGCGCCCCGCGTCCGAGCCGTCGGGAGGGCTCGGACGTTCTCATGCCCGCAGGCGCGGACGATCGAGGCCGAGAAGGTCTCGACTCGCGTGCAGGTGCCTCGTTTGAAATCCCTTTCGGGATCGGCAAGAGCTCGACCCGCTCGTCCGATCCCTCTTGGATCGCGGCGAGCGTGTCATCCAGCTCGCCCGCGCCATTCGGTCCGGCCTGCTCTTCGAGCATGCGCCGCGCGAAGTCGGCAGCGAGTCGTGCCGACACCGTCTGAGCGACAGGCACACCAACCTCGATTGTCAGCCTGTATCCGCCGAGATCGATTCGGTCGGCAGGCCGCAGTGTCTTCGGACGCCCGGCGACCAACGGCGCTTCGTTGATCCGGGTTCCGTTCGTGGAGCCCTCGTCCACGACGACATAGCCCGCTCCTTCCGCACGAATCGTTGCATGCGTGCCGCTCACGGCGGCATGCGGGAGCTGAACATCCGCGCTCCGTGAGCGGCCGATCACGACGCGTGACTGCGCAAACTCATAGACGAAAGTGGATGCCTTCGTCGTCGGCCAAAGCGACTGGACCGTAATCCGAACACCCATCGAAGCGCGCCAAGACTGCGGCCGCGCACACCCGGGGTCAAGGAAGCGTGTTGCAGAAAAGTGGACCGTCGACGTGACTTTTGGGACCAGTCGAGTTGGCGCGGCTCGCCTGCTGCGCGTGGGAGCATTTGATGGATACATCCACGGGTTACTATCAAGCGCCTCGGCCACCTCGCGTGCCGCTCGACGAGGTCTTGATCAAGCTTCACCCCGAGGGCTTTCACCAGGAGTTCGAGGCCGACGGCATCAACGTCGGCGCCGGTGGCATCTCGATGCGCGCATCGGTCGTACCCCAGGTGGGCTCGACGCTTCGATGTCATCTCGACAATCCTGCCGGAGGCGAGACTATCGAGATGATCGGCCGCGTCGTCTGGGCGCACGAGAGCGGAGAGCACGCCGGAGAGTTCGGCATCCGGTTCACGCACTTGTCGAACGAGGACCAGCTCCGGATCGAAGCTCTCATCCAGCGTTGGGGACGTGCGTCCGCGACAGCGCCGGTCGTTCGCCTCCAACTGGATGGCGTCGATTCGCTCATTACCGCGGAGATCCGCTCCGAGGACGACGACTCGCTGACGGTCGAGCAGCCACTTCCATTCTTGGCGATTGGAAGTCCGATGGAGAATCAGACTTCCGGGCGTCGAGGACATCTCGAAGCCGTCGAGCTTCGCATGGACGAGCGAACGCCGCGCCTGGTTCTGAGCATCGGCTACGAGGACCTTCGAGCCGAGCGTGAGTCAGGCATCGAAGAGGCGCGCGACACCATGCCGGACGAACCGCCCGTCGTGAGAGCCAGTCAGACTGCGATCCACCGCGACCATGATACGCCGCGCATCGTCCGCTACGACAAGGACGCAGAAGCCGCGGAGCATCAGGGCGTCGCGGAACGCTTGCGTGCTTATGCGAAGTCGGCGACGGACCAGCTCGGAAGCACCGTGAGCAGCGCGAAGAGCGCCGTAACCGAAGGGTTGGTGCCGACCGCTTCCTCGAAGCTCAGGGAGCTCGTGGCCCTACTGATTCGCTTCGTCGCCGCTCTCCGCGCACGTCTCGACGAGGACAGACCGAGACGCCAGCAGGTTCCTCGAAGCCAGGCCGCGCGCGCACACCTGAAGAACACCCGCCGCAATGGCCGCAAGTACATCATGCTCGTTGCGATGGTCGCCGCGATCGTCAGCTCCGGTTGGGGGATTTACGTTTGGGCCGCCGGCGGCTCGGCGCAGTCGATAGAGGAGCCCGCCGAGACGCCCTCGGAGCCAGAGGCATCGGTTGAGCCGACGCCCGAGCCAGAACCCACCGCGGTGACCCAAGGGGTCGAGGATTCAGAGCCGGTGACGGCGGTTCCCGTCGTCGAGCAACGAGCGCCTGCTCCGCCCGAGAGCGTCCGAGGAAGCGCGTTCGGGGCCGATACCGTTCCCGGCGGAGAAACCTACGTGCTCCGAATGAGCAACCCCGTCGTCGAGATGGACGGGATCGTGGAGCCGAGCGGCTTCTCGGTGACCATCCCGGGAAGCCTCTCACTTTCGCGCGCGGGGCCGATCGCTGCGTCACATCCGGACGTCGAGCATGCGAGCATCTTGAATCGGGGTGACTTCTCCGAGCTCACCGTTCGCTTCGTCGCTGGTCGAACACCACTCTATCGCGTCGAGGCACGTGGCCCTGCGATTCAGATCATCCTCGCCCGCTAGCGACTACTTGGTCTTGGCGATCGGCTTGAAGAAGCGCTGGGACTCGCGTTCGATGTACAGAAGGGCATTGCCGTCTTGCAGCGCCGCGCGCACGTCCGAGATCGATTTCACGGCGCGACGGTCGGCTTCGAGGATGATATCACCCGGCTGGAGGCCGGCGCGGTCCGCGTCGGAGCTCGGCTCGACCCCGCGAACGAACACCTGGCCGTCTCCTTCGTACCGGAATCGCTCTCGCAAGCTCGGAGTCATCTCCTCGAGTACCAGTCCGAGCATCCCGCTCTCTTGCGCGCTCTTCGAGCTAGCCTGCGGACGGTTGTCGCTCGGACGCTCGCCAGTGACCACGTTCAGCGTCTTGGTCTTGTTCCCTCGGAGTACTTGTACGGTCAACCGTTCCCCGACTCCGTGACGGAGCACACTGCGCAGGAGATCGTGCCCTTCACGGATTCGCACACCATTCACCGAGGTGACGACGTCGCCGGGGCGCATGCCCGCCGTGTCCGCCGGTCCTTTCGGCACCACGCCGTTGATTAGCGCGCCGCCCTCGAAGCCGCTACCGAAGTGCGCGGCGAGCTCCGGCGTGATCTCCTGGAAGGAGCCCCCGAGCCACGCACGCTTCCCCTCGCCGCTGTCGATCAGCTGTCGGGCGACACGCTGGGCGATCTCCGACGGGATAGCGAAGCCGATTCCCGAGCCGCGGCCGATGATCATGGTATTGATGCCGAGTACCCGACCCTGCAGGTCGACGAGCGGTCCACCCGAGTTGCCCGGGTTGATGCTCGCGTCGGTCTGAAGATAGTCCTCGATCTCGTTCGCGCCGATCCCGCCGCGCCCCTTCGCGCTCAGCACGCCGGTCGTGACCGTGTAGTCCAGGCCGAAGGGGGACCCGATCGCGATGACGAACTGCCCAACACGCGCCTTCTCGGACGATGCGAACGAGGCCTGGGGAAGCCCGGTCGCATCGATCTTCAGCATCGCTAGATCGGTCGCTTCGTCGTTGCCGACCAGCGTTGCCGGGTAGCTCTTCCCATTCTGGAGGCGAACGTCGATACGATTCGCCTGGGCGACCACATGGTTGTTGGTCAGCACGTATCCGTCGGATCGCAAGATGACCCCAGAGCCGCCACCGCGGACGATTCCGCCTCGCCCCTGCCCGCCGAAGAAGAACGGAAAGCCGTTACTGGTCTGTGGCCGAGTGACTTCTACCTGGATGCTCACCACCGACGGGGACACCGACTCGGCGACTCCGGTAAGCGCGTTCTCGAAGGCCATGGCGCGCGAGAGAGCATCCTCGTCGACGGATTCTCGTTTCGGGGACGCGGCCGCTGTGCCCATCATGCTGATGGTCAGTGCGCTGACGACTGCGATGGCGAGGCGAGGCCTGAGCGGCGTGCGGATCATGAACATGTCCTCCCTATTGCGCCGGAAACCCGCCGGGCAACCATTTGATTCCATCGACACCAGAAAGCCTTGGATTACAGGCACTTAGGAGTCTATGCAGGGAACGGTGATCTGGACGAGAGTTCCCTTTCCCGGCTGGCTCTCGATCTCGATGCGGCCCCGGTGTCGTTCGACGATGCTCTTCACGATCGAGAGCCCGAGGCCGGTGCCCTGACCCCGGCGGCGCGTCGAGAAAAACGGTTCGAACACCCGGTCGAGGTCGGTGGCAGCGATCCCCACGCCGTGGTCTTCCACATCGATTCGGACTTGGTCGTGCCCGAGGAGTCGGGTCCTGAGACGAATTACGCCGCCTCGCTCGTCCGCTGCGTTGCACGCGTTCGTGATCACGTTGACGAAGACCTGGTGAAGTTGTCCGGGCACTGCGTTCACCTTCGGAAGGTCGCTCGCGTACTTGCGCTCGATCGAGACACCCGAGTCGCGGATCAGATGCTCGCAGAAACCCACGGCCTCCTCGAGCACGTCGTTGATCGCCAGCGGCTGTGCCTCTTCCTTGGACGGACGAGCGTAGGTAAGCAGGTTTCGGGTGAACGACATGATTCGTTCCGCGCTTTCCAGAATTCGCTCGACCCGTTGCAGGTCAGACCCCTCGGCGCCGCTTCGTCCGAGCTTGCCGAGAAGGTACTCTCCGTAAACGGAAATGCTCGTCAACGGGTTATTGATCTCGTGCACGATGCCGGCGGCCAGCTGCCCGAGCGTCGCCAGCCTCTCCGCATGAAGGACTTGCCCCTCCAGCTCACGGACCTCGGTCCGGTCCTGTCCGATCGCGATCACCCCCGCCGAGCGTCCTTCAGAATCCAAGATTGGGGCCAGGCTGAACGAGAGCCTGGCATGACCGCCTCCCGACTTCGGAAGGCGGAGCTCGAAGGGCGGCACCTCGCGGCCGCGCATGGCGCTGACGAAGGCGGACAGCACCCGCGCGCGATCGCTCTGGCCGGCGAGTTGAAGCAAGTCCTTCGTATCGAGCTCGGAGCGGCTCAGGCCCGTGATCCGGACGAAGGCTCCACTCACCACGCGAATGCTGCGGTCGCGTCCGACGACCAAGACCGGGATGTTCGCATGCTCGAGCAGCTTCTCGAGATAGTCCCGCAGGTGCAGGACCTCGCGGCGAAGTCGGCTCGATTGCAACGCAGCGCTCGCTTGCGCGGCTGTGATGAGCAACGCGTCCTCGAGACGCGGCGGCAGCTCCGCTCCGCGATCGAGCTCGGCGGCGAGGACACCGACTACCTCGCTTCCGATCGCCAACGGCACATCGAGACCGTCGGCTGCCGTCGTCGAGTCGTGACCCTCGACGACGAGGCAGGGCCTGTACGTCCTCCGCAGCGTCATCCCCGGCGGCTGAATGGCGGGAGCACGAAATCCCGCTCGAAAGAGGGCCGCTTCCGTGATGCTGATTTCGTCGCTCGCCTCAGGGTGCACGTGATGGGTCGTTGCTTGCACGATGGTGCCGCGAGCGATCCCACGCGTGGAAAGTCGCATGGCAAAGCGGAGCCGAGGGTACAATCGCTCGAGTGCTTCGACGTGCGTGCGAAGAACCTTCTCATCGGTGGCAAAGCCCTGGATCGAGTCCTCCGCACCGCGAAGGGTGGCGAGGACTTCCGGCAGACTCGGCCCACCGGCTCGGCGTCGCTTCGAGACTATCGACTTCACCGCGGACACGCGCGGTTCGAGACTCTCGCGTCGGGTAGGGGGCTTCTTCTGGGCCGGGTCGTCCATCGTCAGCCCTTCGCTCCTGAATCGTTGGGGGTGTCGGCGGCACGGTCGAGATCGAAGATCTTCTGATGGCCCACGTAAGCCGTCGTTTCGTAGCGCGTGATCTTGCCGATCTTGCGGACGATGTCCGCCATTCGCTCGGCCTCTCGAATGAGGACCTCGGCCGCCTTTGCTGGGGCGGAGCCGGGCTCCGATTGTCGTTGAAGCAGCTCCGCGTACGCCATCATGCTCGTCAGCGGCTGGTTGAGCTCGTGCGCGGCCGTTCCGGCGAGCTCGGCAAGTACCCCCTGTTTCTCGGTGAAGGCGAGCTTCTTCTGGGCTTCGGCCAGGCGCTCCTCGACTCGGATTCGGTCTCGAAGGTCGGCAAAGATCAAGACGATGGCGGACGGTTCGCCCCGCTCGTAAATCAAGGAAGCGGAGAGTTGTACGGGGATCCGCTGCCCGTACACGTCCAGGAGATCCAGCATCGTCGGTTCGAGACGGCCCTCGCCGCCGTGGCCCGGCGCGAGCAGTCGCTTGAGGACGAGCTCGGACGAAGCCCGCCCGAGCAGGTCTTCCAGACTCAGGTGCCCGAGCACATCGGCGACGTGCCGGCCGGAGATTCGCTCCGCGCTCGGGTTGAAGAGCACCACCTGGCGCTCCATGTCCGTCGCGACGATCGCGTCGACGCTCGCGTCGATCAGCGATTCGAGGAACTCCATGGTCTTCAGAAGCTCTCGCTCGGTCTCCCGCTGGTCGGTGACGTCTTCGAAGGTGATGACCGTATGGTCTTCGGCGCCGATCAACTTCGAGAAGGAGCAACTGCACACGATCTGGGAGCCATCGCGCCGAATGAGTCGAACATCGGTCGCACGAGGATGCTGGGAATGAGCGAGCGCATGACGTATTCGTTCCAAGTCGTCTGGCACGACGACACGCCCGATGTCGTCCTTGCCGATGGTTCCCTCGCGATGACCGACGATCTCGTACGCGCGTGGGTTCGCGAACACCATGCTCAAATTCGGTTCCAGCACGACGATTCCGAGTGTGACTGATGCGAAGGTCGTCGCGTAGCGGCGTCGAAGATTCTCGAGTGGGGTCCGTACGAGGAGCCGCTCGAGACGTGTGCCGAGCTCCTTGGGACGAAACGGCCGGAACATCACGTCATCGGCCAGCTCGCCGAGCTCGGGTGTGGAGGCCTCATCGAGGATGACGAGCACGGGCTTCGTACGGTCGCCGCTCCATGCGACCGCCTCAGGATCCGCGCCATCGATCAGGATTACGTCCGGGGAGGGCCCTTCGTCCACGGGTGCACCTGGAACCCGTTGGGCCACCGACCAGGCGCCGCCGTCGAGGGCGGTCCGGAGCTGCCCATAGAGGGCTGGGTCTCTGGAGATCAGTGCCAGCGCAGGCATGTGGTCACGAGCCTATCAGAGACCACCGCACAGGTGGCTCTTTCAGGATGGCTGTGTAACCTTGCGTCCCACGGGGCACGTGGAAAAGCCGATTGGCATCTTCGATTCTGGGTTGGGTGGGCTCACCGTCGCCCGAGCCGTGCAGGCGGCATTCCCCTCCGAGCATCTGGTCTATCTCGGGGACACCGCTCGCGTCCCGTACGGCACGCGCAGCGCCGAGACGGTCGTCAAGTACGCGATCGCCTGCGCGGAGCGACTCCTCGCCTTCGACATCAAGCTTCTCGTCGTCGCCTGCAACACCGCGAGCGGCGTCGCGCTCGAGGCGCTTCAAGAGCGTCTCGAGATTCCGGTCGTCGGTGTGATTCAGCCGGGGGCCGCCGCAGGCGTGCGCGCCACGCGCAGCGGACGAATTGGGGTCTTGGCCACGGCTGGTACCGTCGCGTCCCGCGCCTACGAGCGCGCGATCCATCGCGAAAACCCCTCCATCCAGGTCTTCGCGCAGCCGGCCCCGCTCTTCGTCCCGCTCGCGGAGGAGGGCTGGGTCACCGGCGAGGTCCCGCGGCTCGCCGCCACGAAGTATCTCGAGCCCCTCGTGGAGGTGGACGTCGACACGATCGTGCTCGGCTGCACGCATTATCCGTTGCTCAACGAGACGATTCACGACGTAGCGGCCGAGCTTCTGGGTCACGAGCTGGTCGTTGTAGATAGCGCGGAGGCCACTGCCGCCGCGCTCCGCGAGTTGCAGCTCGGGGCGGCACCGCAGAGCGGCGCGGAGGCGGACCTCCGCATCCTCGTCACCGATCTTCCGGGCCAGTTCGCGTCCTCGGCCTCGAGATTCCTCGGAAAACCCATCGACGGGCTCGATATCGAGGCAATCGATCTCTGAGCTTGCTGTTTACAGTAACATCAAGATATTATGAATTTACTGTTATGCGCGATTTGGGGGGACATGCCGTCGCCGCGAGCGAGCCACCGTTTGGCGAAGAGAATCGGATCTTCGCCACTGGAGAGCTCCTCGATGGCGTTTACGAAATCATGCAGTTGCTGGGCCGCGGGGGTATGGGCCAGGTCTTCGAGGCCCACGATCACCTGCTCAATCGTCGCGTCGCCATCAAGGCGGCCTGGCCCAATCCACTGAGCCCGCCTCTTCGCAACGAAGCGCGTGCTCTGGCTGCCTTTCAGCATCCCAGCCTCGTTGGGGTTCACACACTTGGCGAGCATCGAGGTATCGACTACCTGGTGATGGAGCGCATCTACGGCGTGTCGCTCACGCAGCACGCGTCCACGCGATGGAGCAGCGCGCAGAAGTTCTCGCCCTCCGAGGTGGTTCAGATCCTGCTCCCCGCAGCCGAAGGGCTCAGCGTGGTGCATCGCGCCGGCCTCGTTCATCGCGATGTCAAACCCGACAACATCATGCTCACGCCGGCGCAGCGCGTGGTTCTGATGGACTTCGGCCTGGTGCTGCCAGAGTTCGACGTCAACGGGCAGCAGCGGGTCGCCGGATCGCCGCCATACATGGCGCCCGAAGCGCTCCTGAACACGGCGGCTCCGGGCAGCGGGCATCTCGTCGACATATTTGGACTCGGCGTGCTCGCCTACGAGCTGCTGACTGGGGCTCGCCCTTACGGTGGTGCGACGATCCGAGAGGTCATCGCTGCGCACGAACGAGGCGAGCCGCGGCCGCTTGAACGAGAGAGACCGGACTGCCCAGAGGAGCTCTGTCAGGTCGTCCACGAAATGCTGAACCCGGACCCGAAGCTACGAGTTCAGAGCGCCGAAGCCGCCGCCTGGCAAATGCGCGCCGTGCAGGAGAGCCAGGCACGCAGCGAACCGGTGGCGCACCGGGGCTCGAGCGGGCTCTCGGTGCTGATCGTCGACGATGACGTCGACCTCGCCAAGATTCTCAGCTTCTACGTTCGGCAGATCGTCCCTGGAGCGGAGATCCGAGTCGCGCATGACGGTGAGGCCGCGTTGAAGGAAGTCCAGCTCAGCGAGCCCGATGTGATGCTCCTCGACCTGCACATGCCTCGGATGAACGGGGTCGAGGTCTGCATGCAGCTCCGGGGCGAAGGACTCGCCGAGGCCTGCTCGATCGTTTCAGTCAGCGCCGGTGCCCAGGAACATGATGTCCAGCTTCTGCACCAGCTCGGGATTCACCATTTTCTCGAGAAGGGCTCGAACCTTCGGGGTCGTTTGCGAACCGTGTTCGCCGAGGTCTGCGGGGATCAGGTCCTAGCCGCAGAGTGAGCCTCCGCTTAGAGTGTGGCGATGGCCGACGCGGAACGGGGGGAGCAAAAGCTGAGGCGTTGGGCCGAGCACCTGGTGACGCTTCTCGACGATCGATTTCGAATTCCGGGAACCGACGTTCGGTTCGGCCTCGACCCGATCATCGGGATCATCTTTCCCGGAGTGGGTGATGCCGTCACCGGGACGGGCGCGATTGGGTTGCTGACGCTCGCGCTTCGACGGGGCGTCCCCCGAATCGTTCTCTGGCGGATGATCTTGAACATCCTGATCGACACGATCTTCGGCTCGCTTCCCGTGATTGGTGACCTCTTCGACGTCGCGTTCAAAGCGAACCGACGCAACCTCGAACTCGTTCTCGCTCATGAAGGGAAGGCGGCGAAAGCCTCCGCGTGGGACTACCTGGTGGTCGCGCTCGGCGTCAGCCTCGCGATCCTGAGCATTGTCGTGCCCTTGGTTGCGGTGTTCTACTTCGGATTCAACTACGGGCCGGAGCTTCTCGATCGGCTTCGGCACCGCTGAGCCGCTCCTCCGCCTCCCGTAGCTCACGTTCGAGCTCTCGGATGCGTCGATGCATCGTTCGAAGGTCCTTCTGAGTGGCGAGCTTCAGCCGATGTGCGATCGATTGGAGTCGCCGATCCACCGTGCCTTCGATCCTGCCTCGGATGCGAAACGCTCGCATTACCGCCGCTTGGACGCGGGGATTCCTCATGAGCTCGGCGATACGAGGATCCTGCATCGCTCTCAGGATGCGCTCGAGGACGGGGTTCATCGTTCCGGTCGGCTCACCGTCATCCGATGACCGACTGCAGCTTCGTCGCGAGAAGGGCGTTTCCAGTGACTTTGATCTTGCCCTGCATGAAGAACTGCATGGCGGAACCCGGCTTGTCGGTCATCGACCTCCAATCGGAGGTCGAGATTTCGATGGTGCACTCGGCGTTCCCCGCGTCCCCTTCGCTGACTCCGGGGGCATCCTTCATGTTGACGGTCCAGACACCGCCGTCTTCGCCGTTTACCTTGAAGAGAAAGACTGCATCAACGGCTTTGGCCTTCTCGACGTCGTTCTCGATCGAACGAGGAATGTCTTGTGTAAACGAGGTCTTCGCGTCAGGCATCGGAGGACGGGGAGCTAACCACGGGCCGAAAGGCTGTCAAGCCGGGCTCTGATCAGGTGCCGGTCTCGAGGTCCTGGGCGAGGTAGGCCAGGATGACCTCGTCGAGTGTCTTCTCGGTCAACAGCTCGTGACCGAACGGCGCCGGCGGCGCCTGCGATACGCGCTTGTGCGATCCGCTCCCCGGTTCGATCTGTTCGTAGGTCGGCGAGCCTTCCACGAGCCGTGCGGCGGCGTGCTCGAGCACCTCCGTCGTGACCTCAGGAACCGGTGTCTCGGTGCCGGAGGATCCGCTCGAAGGCTGCGGCTCGTCGTCGTAAACACCGTCTCGAAGTGCGATGAAGACACGCTTGTGCTGCTCCTGCATCAGCTTCTTCACGATCGCGGCGAGATTGCCGGCGCCGAGGTGTTCCTGATACCCGGTCTTCTCGGATGCGAGGATGCGTCCACCATCAGCGAAAAGCTGCGTGATGATGTGCGGCCGCTTCACACCCGAATCCTCGGTTTGAATGTGATACAGCTTTCCCTTATGGCGCACGTTCGTGTTGTACCCCACGAGCGGTGAAGGACTCGCTGCCATATCGAAATCATATCCCAGAAAACGGGGTTCGACCCCTTTTTCCGAGAGCTGAGGAAACGCGCACGGATTGATGGCTGCAAACAAGAAGAAAAAGACGAAGGTCCGACCTTTGATCCCTCGACCTGGGGCTCGGTATACCTGCTTCGGCGATGGCCTGTGCTGCACCGACATACACGGGATCGGTCCCCTCACGAAGAAGGAGTGCGGTCAGATGCGCCGCATCGATCGCAAGTCGGCGGGCTGGAACGACCACCACGACGACTACATGCTCAACACCGCTGCGGATGGCGGTTGCGTCTTTCTGATGAGCGACCAACGCTGCTCGGTGCACGCCGAGCATGGGCCGGACGCCAAGCCCGAGGGATGTCGCCGTTTTCCTCTCGGCCTCGTTGCGACTCCTTCTGGGGGGCGTATCACCACCGAGCATCGCTGCCCCTGCCGCACGATGGGTGATAGGCCCGATATCGATCCGGCGGCTGTCGAGCCGTCGGTCACCGACGGTGGCCGGCTCCTGGCCGACCGGCACATCAAGCGCGTGCCCCTGCATGGGAAGAAGCAGGTCAAGTTCGACGAGTGGGAAGCTATCGAGGCGGACTACCTCAACCGCCTGAGAGGCCGGCAGTCGCTTGCCGCCATCCTCGACTCGAAGCCCTTTCCCGCCCTCCGCGGCAGTAGCTGGGAGAAACAGGCCGATGAGTTCATCGATGCGCGAGACGGCTCTCAGTTTGGCGTAGCGATGGCCTGGGTGGGCGATGCCATTCGCTCGTTGCAGACCGGCCAGCCGCCGCGGCCGCCCGGTCGACCGTGGGCCGCTGCGTTCGATCGCGCACAAGCTCGCTCGCCCAAGCGCCGGACGAGCCGGGAGGTCTTCGGCGACTGGCTCGCCGATGAAGTCTGGGCGTTGAAGTGGGCGGAGGACTACCACTTCGCGTTGGCGCGGGCCGAGCTCGCCACCCGCCTGGTGATTGCCGATGACATCTGCGCCAGGCTGCGGGGGCAGGGCGCACGAGCGGATCGCGCCGCGGCCGAATCGGTGATGATGGTCGAGCTGGTCGGCGAGTCCGACTTCTGGACCGAAGTCAAGGACCGCATGCGCGTTTCATGACGGAGCCACGCGAAGACGCAGTGCTCGCTCTCCAAATCGGGCGCCCGCTTCGAGCGCGCTCCCGGGTGCTCGGCCGCTGCTCGCTCGGCCTACCGATCGTCGCGGAGGTTCCGCCCATTCTCGATACGGGCGAGCCGTTCCCGACACGCTACTGGCTCACCTGTCCCCTAGCTCATCGACGCATCGCGCGCATCGAAGCGCGTGGCGGTGTCCGCGCGGCCCAGGCAAAGCTCGACGCGGATCCGGAGCTCGCAGCGGCGTTTCGAGACACTCATGCACGCTACGCCGAAGAGCGGGACGCGGCACTGCCCTACGGCGCACGGCATCGGCCGAGCGGCGGCGTGGGCGGGTCATCGGGCAGCGTGAAGTGCCTCCACGCCCAGTACGCCGATTTTGCCGCTGGCAACGACAACCCGGTTGGCCGCGACGTCGCCGCGCAGATCGGCGAGCCTCGATGTGATGCGCCGTGTGTCCGATTCATTGACGGCGAGCTGCGGCGCAATCCAGACTGGCAAGAACCCAGCCAGGGCTCGAGCGATGATGCGCCTCAGGACTGATCGACCGCCGACGAACTCGCTTTCCCGTGGGCTCTGGTGGAGCCTCGCTCTCGGCGCCGGGGTCGTCCTGGTCGCAGCGGCGATGGTCGAGCCTGACGTTCGCGGCTATGGCACCCACACCCAGTTGGGGCTTCCGCCCTGCGGGTTTCAGCTTCTCACCGGGCTTCCCTGTCCCGGCTGCGGCCTGACGACTGCCTTCGCCCACGCCATCCGAGGCGAGTGGATCTCGGCATCCGGCGCCAATCCGCTCGGGATGCTCCTGTTCCTGCTCGTGTGCTTGGCCGTCCCGTTCAGCGTCCTCGGCGCGCTGCGCGGTTGGTCGCTCGATATCCTGTTCGAGAGGTTTGCGCTCGGTCGCTGGGCCCTCGCCTTTGCCGGGTCGTCCATCGCGCTCTGGGTGGTTCGCTTGGTCGCCGCGCTCTAGGCGCGTCGCGGTAACGCGTGTCGGGTCTTCTTGAGCAGATCATCGCCGCTCGTCACGCTGGTTTCAGGCGTACTGACGACACTGATGTCGACCGAGGGCTCGGGCTCCATCGCTTCGCCCCAGAGCTCGCCCGAAGATACCTGCGCTTCCAGTCGTCGATAGACATAGCCGGCTCCTACCGCGTCGGTCTCGGGCAGTAGGATACAGAACTCGTCGCGGCGTAGCCGAAACAGATGGTCGACCGCGCGGATGCAACCCTTCAACCCGGCACCGATCGATCCCATCGCACGATCGGCCGTCCCCTCCTCGCTAGCAGCCGCGAGATCGGCCGCATTGCTGATGCGGATGACCATGCACGTCAACGGATGTCCGTACCGCGTCGCTCGGGTGTGCTCGTAGTCCAGGCTGATCAGGAGCTGCGATGGCGTCCCGGCCCCGGTCACCGGATCCCGTTGGTCCGCGGGAGGCGCACTTTCGGGAATCCCAAGGCGATCGCGCCGCGTGGCGCGGAGCACGTTCCGAACTCGTTGCTGGATCTCGAACACTCGGTACGGACGGGTGAGGGTGTCCTCCGCTCCGAGCTCGATGCCGCGCCTTCGATCGTCGGGCGCGCCCTCGTCGGTCACCAAGAGCACGGGAATGCTTCCGAGGCTCGGGTCCGCCTTCAGGATCCGAAGGATCTCGAAGGCGTCGATCTCGCTCATGTTGGCGTCGAGAACCAAGAGGTCGGGCGGCTGTCTGGCCACCATCGCCAGCACGTCGGGTCCGTCGGCGGCCGTGATGACGCCGTAACCGGCGGCCTCGCAGGCTTCCTGGAGGAGCCGCAGATTGAACGGATCCGGATCGGCCACGAGAACCAACGCGCTCATCGGTCCGACCCGTTCGCTCTGTCCCCAGCCTTCAATCCCACGATCGAACGCTATCATGGTCTTCGAAGCGTCTCCAATCCCCGTGCTTGCCTCCGGCAGCCGAGTAAGCTTGCGTCGACGTGGTTTCACCGGCGAGAAAGATCGCGACGCAGGTTCTCTATCGGGTCGTGCACGACGGGGCGTGGGCTTCACCCAGCCTCGACGCCGAGCTCCGACGACTCGGTCCAAGCCGGGTGGATGCCTCGCTCGCGACACAGATTGTGTACGGCACGCTCCGAGTCGTACCCGAGCTCGATGCTGCGATGGCCCGGCATGCGCGTCGGCCGATCAAGGTAGACGACTGGGTGCGCGCCATCCTGCTCGCGGGCGCGTTTCAACTACTCCATCTCCAGCGCGTTCCAGCGCATGCCGTCGTCCACGATGCGGTTCAGCTCGCGACGGACAAGCGCGGCAAACGTATCGGCGGGTTCGTC
>CBDUCC010000057.1:0-14302 GCA_965365555.1 uncultured Myxococcales bacterium
ACTCGGCGGAGGCCTCGTATTCGGCAGGCGAAGGCGCGCTGCTCTTACACGCGGTCAACGCGGCGCTGAGCACCACGCAGCACAGAAGGGTCCAGATGCTTTTCATGCGGGCGTCGTAGCCGACGCACGGCGTGCTGTCTACTTATCAAGCCGCGGCTTGGCGTCCGATGGCTCGGAGACGTCGACCACATCGACCACCTCCCCGTCGATGTCGATGACACCGGTGGGGCGCGGCCCTCCCGCATTGTAACCAGACGCATACACTTGTACGCGACCGCTCGAGATTTGACGCTCGAACCAGCGACGAACGAAACCCGCAATCAAGCGACGAGTCGGGGGCATCACCATCGACAGACCTGCGATGTCGGTCAGGATTCCGGGCGTAATCAGCATCACGCCGCCGACGAAGATCAGGAAGCCATCGATGACGCCGTCCTTCGGAAGCTGCTGGCGCGCCATCGCCTCCTGCCAACGCCGAATCACGCGTGCTCCCTCCAGTCGCGCGAACCAAGCCCCGAGCGCACCGGTCACGAGGACGAGGACGATGGTGGGAGCCGGCCCGAGCACGCGCCCGAGGGCGACCAGAAGATAGAGCTCTACGAGCGGAACGACCGTGAATAAGAGGAAAAGGCGACCCACCCACGGAACGTAGGGCGGTTGCCGAGAGGACGCTACCCACCCTTTGTTTGGCGGGGCTGCGAGTTGTGCCGTACACCCGCCGCCATGGAGACGGCAGAAACCGAATCGATGAGTGCAAAATGGGGCCTCCGGTGCGTGCTCGGCGGAGCCCTGATGGGCCTTGCGAACCTCGTGCCGGGCATCAGCGGCGGTACCATGCTCCTGGCAGCAGGGATCTATCCGAGGTTCATCGAAGCGCTGGCAGACCTGAGCTCACTTCGCTTTCGCAAAGCCTCGGTCTTTGTTCTCGGACTCGTCGGGTTAGCGGCGGCCGTCTCGATTCTTCTCGGTGCCGGCCCCGTGAAAGATGCCGTCGTTCATCAACGCTGGGCGATGTACAGCCTTTTCATCGGGCTCACGCTCGGCGGCGTCCCGGTGCTGTGGAACATGGCGAAGCCTGCGAATGGAGCGTTTTGGGTTGCAACCCTGATCGGTCTCCTCGGGATGGCAGCGCTTGCTTGGCTGCAGATGCACGGAACGAGCTCCGAGGCCAGTAGAGAGGGAATCGTGATGATGTTCGTCGCCGGAGTCGCAGGCGCGAGCGCCATGATTCTGCCAGGCGTAAGCGGCGGCTATCTGCTGCTCGTGCTCGGCGTGTACGTACCTGTGCTCACGGCGATCGACGCGCTCAAGGAAGCGCTGAAGGCGAGCGACCTGGCGGCAGCAACCGACCCGGTGCTCGGCGTCGTTCTGCCCGTCGGGTTCGGAGTGGGCGTCGGAATCCTCGTGGTGAGCAACCTGCTTCGCGTCGTGCTGGAGAAGTACGAGCAGCCTACGCTTGGGCTGCTGATGGGGCTCCTCGTCGGTGCGGTCTTCGGACTCTGGCCGTTTCAGGAAGGTGTGCCCCCGAAGGTGGGCGAGATGTTCAAGGGTCAGACACTGACCACGGAGCGATTGGCGGAGCTGACGCCGGACAAGTACCCGACCGAGCTCTACACGCCGAGCTTCACGAACATCATGATGGCGCTCGGGCTGGTCGGGCTGGGATACCTGATCACGACCCTCGTCGCGCGTATCGGCGGGGCTGGCTCGCGCGCGGCAGCCTGAACCGGCTCAGTTGCTCAGAAGGGCATCGCACTCGGCACTGATGTAGCCGAGGGCGACGAGCTGCTTGCAGAGCTCCGGGGTCATCTGCTGCTTCTCCTCTTCGAGCCCCTTCTTCGGCGCGGCGGCGCCTGTGGTCCCGGCAAGCCATTGACCGCGGTCGCTCGCACCCAAGAACTGCCCGTGCAGGGTGCGAAGGTAGCGTTGGGGGATCGGATGAGCCCGGCCGTCGAGCTCCTCCTGCTCCCAGTAGTCGTCCCCGAGATCGAACATCACCTGCGAAAGGTTGCCGCGGATGATCAGCTTCCAATCCCCACCTCGAATGACCCGGCGATGATCGAGGAAGTCGCTGAAGGCGACGTAGGGCCCGAGCGGCCAATCGCCGCCCATGAAACCCAGCAGGCTGCGACCCTCGAACACCTCGGGGATGGGCACGCCGGTCGCCTCGAGGACCGTCGGACCGATGTCCATGGTGCTGACGACCGGCTCGATGCGAAGGTTGGCGGGAATGACACCCGGCCAGCGGAAAAGAAGCGGAACCCCGAGAAGCTCTTGATAGACCGAATGGCCGTGGCCCCAGGAGCCGTGCTCCTGAAACTCCTCTCCGTGGTCCGAGGTGACCACGACAATCGTGTTCTCGCTGAGGCCGAGCTCGTCCAACATCGCTAAGAACTTATCGAAGTGGGCATCGTGGTAGCTGATCTCCCCATCGTGAAGAGCCTCGATACGCTCCTTGTCGCGAGCGGTGAACTTGTACTTCTTCGGGTTCTTCTTGGCCTCGTCGAGCATCAAGTGTGTTCGACGGTTCTGCACCTGACCGCTGTACGGCTTGGCGTCGTACATCTTCAGGAAGTCGTCCGGCGGATCATAGGGAACGTGCGGGTCGATCGTCTGGATGTAAACGAAGAAGCGCCCATCCTTGTTCTTCCGAATCCAGCTCTGGGCCTCGCCGAAGACGTTTGAAGCGTTGGTGTTTCGTCGTTCGCGAATGTAGTTGGTGTAGTGGTCCCAGCCCTGGTCGAAGCCGAATGCGTTGGATACGTAGCCGTTGGCGATGAAGCTCGCGGTCTTGAAGCCCGCCTTCTTGTAGACTTCGCTCAGCATCAAAGCGGAGCGCGGCAGCTTCGAAGCGTCCTGCTTGGTGTTGTGGGTCGCCGGATGGAGCGAGGTGAGAACGCTCGCGACCGCCGGCTTGGTCCAGTTCTCGGGCGACTGGGCGCGTTCGAAGAGGGCGCCCTCGGATACGAAGCGATCGATCGCCGGGGTCTTCACACGACTCTTCGCGTAATAGGCCTGGAGCTTGCTGGCCCGGAGAGTGTCGATCAGCAGCACGACGACGTTCTTCGCGGGTTGGTCGATGGCGACGGGCTGCTTTGCGGGGCGGACGACCCGAACGTCGGCAAGGGAAACGTCGGCCCCACTCTCGTTGGCGAACCGGATGCGGGCAATTTGTCCGTCGACTCGCGACAGGCCGATCTGACGCTCGCCCCACTTCGAGTTTGCACTGACCGTCTCGGCGCTGCGGGAAGTATCGCTGCTGACCTCGACATCGAGCGCTCCAGATGCTCCGGGGGCCGCTACCGCGAAGGCGAGAGCGCCACCCGTCGGAGCGTCGACGAACCAGTCCACGCGTGCGCCAGGCTCGAGCGTCACCGCCGGGCGGCCTCCACCGGCGTCGACCTGCGTCAAAGCAACTCCCTTCGGCGTTGCCGGTTGCTCGATCCCTTCGGTGCGTGGCTCGAGCAGGAGCCAGTCGATCGCTACGGAGCGCGACTTCCCGCGCACCGGCGCCGTCCTGGTGGCACGAAGCATGAACGCGTTTTCGCCGACGACGAGCGCGTCCGCCCGAACGGGAATCACGCGCTCTCGAAAGCCGTCGGCCTTGTTGAGGCTGACTTCGCCTACCGTCCTCCCATTGACGTACGCGATGAGAGTGCCGTTCGCATACGGTTTCACGCGGACCCGTAGTTGCATGGGCACCTGTTCGTCGACCGGAAGGTATAGGCGTGCGGTCTTTCCGAAGGTGGACACCGTGACGCCCGCTTCGCGGCTCTCGCCGAGCCAGCCACTGTTCCAGTTGCCATTGGTGTACTTCAGGCGACTCGCCGTGCCGAAGTCGACGAACAGCCCGGCCGGATCGTAGATGTCGGCGAGGTGAAGGAGCGCCAGGAGGTCCTGATGGACGGCCATCCCAGTCGGTGCCTTCGCGAGAGCGGGAGTAGGCTCGGTCCGTGGCCCGGCCTCGGTCGAGGCAGAGGCCGGCTCGACGACCGTCGACCCCTCCTCGGTCGTGGCATGCGCCGCCGCCGGGGGCTCCTGTGGATTGCAGGTAAAACCTGAGAAACAGACGATGATCGCAAGCGCCAGACGGCTCTCCATTGGGCCTCCCCCTTGGAGCTTCGGCTACCACGCGGGGGCCGGACGGGCAAAGGCGCTGCAGGACCGCACAGGGCTCCGATGTGCTAATGCAGCGGTCCGATGGACGGCAATGGCCAACCCTCCAGCTGGAGCGTGAAGAAGAGTCAGAAGCTCTACCAGATCAAAGGCTGGGGTGAACCGTACTTCCGCATCAACTCCAATGGCCGGGTCGAGGTGCGCCCAGATCCTACCCAAGACCGCGCGATCGATCTTTACGATCTAACGATGCAGCTCGGTGAACGCGGGCTCGATTTGCCCCTTCTGATTCGCTTTCCGAACATCCTTCAAGACCGCCTACGACTGATCAACGAATGCTTCGAGAATGCGATTCGGGAGTACGAGTACGAAGGAAAGTATCGGGGCGTTTTTCCGATCAAGGTCAACCAACAGCGGCATCTCGTCGAAGAGATCGTCGAATCTGGCCGGCCCTGGCGTTTCGGCCTGGAAGCGGGCTCGAAGCCAGAGCTATTGATCGCGCTCGCCGCGATGGAGGATGAAGACGGGTTCATCGTCTGCAACGGGTACAAGGACCTCGCCTATCTCGAGACCGCGCTCGTTGCCCAGGCCTTCGACAACACCGTGGTCGTCGTCCTCGAACGCATCGAAGAGCTCGAACTCGCGTTTCGCGCATCCGAAAAGCTCGGAATCAGACCCTGTCTCGGGGTTCGCGCGAAGCTCAGCAGCAAGGGCATGGGCCGCTGGGCCGACTCGGCCGGAGACCGAGCGAAGTTCGGGCTGACGATGTCGGAAATCGTGCACGTCGTCGACGAGCTGCAGGCGCGCAACATGCTGGACTGTCTGAAGCTTCTGCACTTCCACATCGGCAGCCAGGTCTCGAGTATCATCCCGGTGAAGAACGCGATGCGCGAAGCGGGTCAGATCTACGTCGAACTGACGAAGATGGGTTGCGAGATGGCCTTTCTCGACGTCGGCGGTGGCCTCGCGGTCGACTACGACGGCTCGAAGACGGACTTCCGCGGCTCGATGAACTACGATTTGCAGGAATACGCATACGACGTCGTCGCCGGAATCCAGGACGCATGCGAGAAGGCCGCGGTACGCGTGCCGACGAT
Organism: uncultured Myxococcales bacterium; assembly: GCA_965365555.1. Classification (GTDB taxonomy): domain Bacteria; phylum Myxococcota_A; class Polyangia; order Polyangiales; family Houyiibacteriaceae; genus SG8-38. Next base: position 5,214 of record CBDUCC010000057.1, read on the forward strand.
CGTCAGTGAGAGCGGCCGATCGATTGCCGCCTATCAGTCCGTGCTTGTGTTCGATGCGCTCGGCGTCGATAGCACTGCCGTAGAGATGCCCAAAGAGCCGGGCAAGAAAGACCATCGAATTCTCGATGAGCTCTACGAAACCTGGAACGGCATCCGGCCGAAGAACGTGCAGGAATCCTGGCACGATGCCCAGCAAGCACTGGAAGAGGCACGCAGCCTATTCAAGTTCGGCTACCTCGGCATCCGGGAGCTCGCCCAAGCAGAGCAACTCTTCTGGGGCTGTTGCCAGAAGATCGGCGACTGCATGAAGCGCATGAAGTTCGTGCCCGAGGAGCTCCATGCGGTCGACGAGCTGATGGGCGCCATCTACTACTGCAACTTCTCCCTCTTTCAGTCCGCGCCCGACATTTGGGCTATGGATCATTTGTTTCCTTTCATGCCGATCCACCGGCTCGGGGAAGAACCTACGGTCCGCGCACGACTGGCTGACCTGACCTGCGATTCCGACGGCGTGGTCGACCATTTCATCGACGTGGAAGAGGTTCAGCACTCGCTCGACCTTCACCCGGTGCGGCCGGGAGAGCCGTACCTGCTCGGCATGTTTCTCGGCGGCGCCTATCAGGAGATCCTCGGCGACCTTCACAACCTCTTTGGCGACACGAATGCGGTACACGTTCGACTGGAGGACTACGGGTACAGCGTCGCGAATGTCATCAAGGGCGATGCGATCGACGAGGTTCTGCGATACCTTCAGTACGACCCCGAGGAGATGGTGGAGCGCGTCCGCAAGCAAGCAGAACGAGCGCTGAACCACGGACGGATGACGCTGCCGCAATTGCGTACGTTCATGCGCCATTACGAGACGAGCTTGCGCGGCTACACCTACTTGAAGGGCGACGCCTGAAACGAGCCTGTTTCGTGGGCTTTTCGACACGGGCGCGGCCAGGCTCTACCTTGAAGGCGTGGACGTAGAGGACTTTCAGGAGGCGCTTCTTCAACAGATGGAGCGCAAGACCCATTGGGCCTGGCCAGCATTCACCGGAGGCCTGGTGCCAAAAGACAAGCTGCACATTCACCTCGAGCAGGAGTGGGAGGTGTATGTGCGCGATTTTCCGATCCTCGTGGGACGGGCCTACGTCGCCTGCCCGATCGCGGAGGTTCGGAGAGAGCTCGCGGAGAACCTCTACGAAGAAGAAACCGGTGGGCTCGCTGCCGGAAAGCCCCACCCTGAGCTCTTCTTGATGTACCCGAAGGGCCTCGGCATGAACCTCGAGCGTTTCTCGCAGGTCGAGCTCTTGCCAGCAGCGCGCGCCTACCGGGAGTTTTTGGACGACGCGACCAAGGAGCGCGGTTGGTCGGTCGCAGCGGCGATCGCGACGCTCTTCATCGAGGGCACTCCGTACGAGCGGCACGAGCTCGACGCATCGGCGCCGCCGCGGCCGCAGCCAGCTCTCGAGGATCATCCACTGGTCCGGCACTATGGACTACCGCTCGAATGCTTGGCGCTCACGAAGGCCCATCGTTCGGTGGAGGGTGAGCACCGGAAGGCGGCATGGACCGTGATGCTCAACCACGTTGCGTCAGACCATCGACAAAGCGTCGTGAACGCGATGGCTGCGGCGGTCGATGCCTGGCACGCGTATCGGGACGTCGTCGCCGAAGCATCGGGGCTGACTCGCGAGGCGGTCGAAGCGGCCGGATCGGCGGACGCGGCTCAATAGAGTCGCTTCTTCTGGACCTTGCCCATCGCGTTTCTCGGGAGCTCGTCGAGGAAGCGGACGGTGCGGGGGCGTTTGTGAGGGCTCAATCGCCCTGCAACGAAGGCGACGAGCGCTTCGGCATCGGGCTCGTAGCCGGGGCGGAGAACGATGAAGGCTTCGATGCGCTGGCCGAGGTCATGGTCGGGAACTCCGGCGACCGCTGCCTCGCGCACACTTGGGTGATCGAGCAGGCAGGCCTCGATCTCGCCTGCCCCGACGCGGTAACCGCCGGTTTTGATCAGGTCGGTGCTCCGTCGGCCTAGGATCCGGATCGCACCCTGCGCCGTGCGGGTCGCGAGGTCGCCGGTGTAGAACCAGCCGTCCTCGTCGAGGACGTCGGCAGTGGCGTCCTCTCGGTTGAGGTAGCCACAGAACACGGCTGAGCTTCGGACGGCCACCTCTCCGATGGTCTCGTCGTCGCAGGCGTCGAGCTCGTTTCGTTCCTCGTCGACGAGCTTGAGCTCCACCCCGGGAAGCGGCGGGCCGACGTAGCCTGGCATCGGAGCGTGGGAGGCCGGGACGCCGCAGTTGATCAAGGTCTCGGTGAGACCGTAACGCTCGTGGACGCCACGTCCGGTGAGGGCCTGGATGTGCTCGTGCTCGCGAAGCGACAGACCAGCGGACCCGGACACGAGAAGGCGGGGTTTGCCGAGCGCCTCGCGAAGTCCGGCATCGTCTTCGGCAGCCTCCGCCAGGCGATGGTACATCGTTGGCACGGCGAACAGGAGGGTCTGGTCGTGCCGGGGGTCGCGAAGTGCGCGCTCGATGGCGGCGGGGTCGAACTTGGTTAGGTAGTGAAGCGCTCCACCCACTCGAAGGCTGCCGAAGAGCCCCAGCACCAGCCCGTGTGCATGAATGAGGGGCAACGAGTGAACGACGGTGTCACGGTCGGTCCACTCCCAGGCCTCGATCAGTGAGTCGAGGTTGGCAGCGAGGTTGGCACGGCTGAGGACGGCCCCCTTGGGAGGACCCGTGGTCCCGGAGGTGTAGAGGATGAGCCCTGCGGAGGGATCGCTGTCGATGGGTGGAAGGGATGCTTCGCCGCGTGAATAGATCCCCTGCATCGACACGATGCCGGGCGCCGGATGAGACGGCTCGAAGCCTTCCGCGCAGAACGCGATCCGCGGGCTGGCGTCATCGAAGATGTGTGCGGCCTCCGCGGAGCCGAGCTTGGGGTTGAGCGGAATCGTCGTGACTCCGGCTGCGAGGTTTCCAATCATCGCCGCCGCCGTCGTTGCGCTCGGGTAGGCCCAGACCGCGACCCGGGCCCCCGGCTCGATGCCCGCGCCGCGAAGTCGATCGATGTGCTCGCGGGCCGCGCTCGCGAGCTCGGCGTAGGTCCAAGGATCCTCGTCGACGACGAGCGCGAGCCTCGAATCGGCCTGGGTCAGGCGTGGGAAGAGAGACAAAATTCGCAGTTGGGTCTTTAGGGGGTTGGAATGGTTGGGTTTTTGGAGGGGGTGCGTGTCCCGCTATTCGATGGGGTAGTTGCCGGTGGACCACTCGTTCCAGGACCCGTCGTAGAGGCGGACGTCTTCGAAGCCGAGCGCGGGGAGGCTGAGCCAAGCAAACGAGCCGCGCTGGCCGGAGGCACAATAGGTGACGGTCGTGACGCTCGGGTCCAGGCCCTCGTAGAGCGCCTGAAGCTCGGATTCGGGGCGAAGAAAGCCGCCACTGAGGTTTCGAGTCCAATTGGCGCTTCGCGCGCTCGGAATGTGGCCGCCCTCGTACTCTCCTTCCGAGCGAGCGTCGACGAGCTGAATCGCGGGCATGTCGTAGGGGGGAGCGCCAAGCTGTTCGAGCACCCAGTCGCCGGTGACCCGGAGCGGTTCGACGACAGGGCCCAGATCGTACTCGCTCGCCGCGACGTTCGGCGGGTCGCCCTCCACCTCCCCTTCGGCCTCGACCCAGGCGCTGAAACCGCCGTCGAGGTAGCGAACTTCCGAATGACCGTAGTGGCGAAGTGCCCAGACGATGCGCGCGGGATTGTACTCGGGCGATGCGCCGTACACGACCGCGATGACGCCGTTCTGTAGGCCTGCCGCTCGAAGGATGGGCTCCGCTTCCTCCGGCGGCAAGAGCTGACCGGCAACTCCGTCGATCGTCCTCGAGAGATCGCGGGGCGTCAGCGAAATGGCGCCCGGTATGCGCGAGGTCGAGAAGGCGCTACCGCGGGCGTCGACCGGTTGAACGTCCGGATCGCCGAGCCGCTCGCCGAGCCAGGCGGCGTCGACGACGAGCTCGGACTCGAGCGGAATCCCGGCGTCCGGTTCACGACACTCGTCCATCGTGAGCGCTTCGCACTCGGCGTCCGAGGCGGCGCTCCCACAGGCAACGATCGAGAGCAAGAAAGCAAGGCCAAGGCTCCGTCTCCACATGCCGAGAGTCTACCCCAAAGGCAGGAAATGCGGTACGAGGGCCGAGCGATGTTCGACCCCAGCAAAGCGATCGTGATTGCCAACCCGATGGCCCGTCGCGGCTTCGTCGGCGAGAACTGGAACCAGCTGAGCGCGACGATCCGAAACGCGCTCGGCCCGGTCGAGCTTCAGCTCACCGAATCGAGGGGCGATGGTCTGCGATTGGGCAAGCAGGCGATCGCCCGTGGCGCCCGTACGGTCATCTCGCTCGGCGGGGATGGCACCCATAGCGAGGTGGTCGACGCGATCATGGAATCGGAGCTCAACGCCGACGTCTCGCTCGGCATCCTCCACGCCGGTACGGGCGGAGATTTCAGACGCATGATCCCGGGAGCCGAGGCGCTCGAAACCGCCTGCGAGGTGATTCGCGAGCGAGCGCCGGTTCCGATCGATGTTGGCTGGGTGCGCTACGTGCATGACGACGGACACTCCGAGAGCCGCTTCTTCTTGAACATCACCTCGATGGGAATGGGAGGGCTTGTCGACCGCCACGTTGCGGCCTCGAAGTCCAAGAGCAGCGGAAGAGCCAAGTACTTCAAGGCTGTCCTTCGTGCGAACATGGAGTACACGCCAGCTCGCATTCGACTTCGAATCGATGGGCGCGACGAAGGGGAGCACGAGATCAGCAACCTCTGCGTCTGCAACGGCCGATGGGCGGGCGGCGGCATGATGTTCGCTCCCGAGGGTCGCCTCGCCGACGGGCTCTTCGACGTGATTCTGCTTCGAGCGACGTCGACGCTCCGGGGACTGCCCGTGATGATGGGCCTCTACAAGGGGACGCACGTCCGCTCGGCGTTGGTGAGTACGTATCGCGGACAACACGTCGAAGTCGATGTGCGCGAACACACCGCGTGGATAGATATCGACGGCGAGGCACCGGGTGTCGGACCTGCCGAGTTTCGAATTCACGAGCGCGCGCTCCGGGTCATCGGCGTCGGCGCCGAGTTCCTCTGACCCCTCAGTCGACGCGTGACTTGCGAAAACGGTCGATGGCCATGCGGTGAAGGCGCAGAGAGGTTCGCGGCGCGAAGCGATTCACGCGCCAGAGCGCATGTACCGTGGCCGTCAAGATGATGTAGAAGTCGTTCCGGCGCACGCCACGGAGGATCAACTCGGCGGCCTTCTTCGGCTCGATCGGCTTCTGAGGAGAGGCGGCGACGATCGCCTGAGGGTCGAGCTTCACATACTTGGTGGACTTCAGGATCGGCGTATCGACCAGCCCTGGACAGACGACGCTGATCCGAACCCCGTGCGCCTCGGCCTCGACCCGCAGGGTGGACGACAGCCCGACGACGGCGTGCTTGGTGGCTGCATAGGCTCCCTCCGCAGCGGCGGGGATCAGGCCGGCAGCCGAGGAGGTATTGACGATGTGTCCGAAACCCTGGGCGCGCATGATGGGATAGACGGCATGAACTCCATGGATCACGCCGCGAAGGTTGACGTCGATCAGACGGTTCCAATCGTCGAGTGAGGTGTCGGCGATCTCGGCGCAGACGTTGATGCCGGCGTTGTTGAAGAGGAAGTCGATTCGTCCGAGGTCGCGGTACGCGTCGTCCACGAGGGTCTTCACCTGCTCTGCGTCACGAACGTCCACCGCTCGAGCGACGACGCTCCCACCTGCAGAGCGTAACTCGGTGGCAGTGGTCTCGAGGAGTGATTCATCGACGTCCGCGAGGACGAGGCTGCACCCTTGCCGGGCCATTTCGGCAGCGAGTGCTTTTCCGATTCCGCCCGCTGCCCCAGTGATGATCGCGACTCTTCCTGTGAGCTTTTGTCTCATCGTCCGCCTCAGCGGCCCACGATGACGACAAACCGCAGCTCGGACAAGTCCGGCACGCGCAAGACGAAAACGGCGCTATGCTCGCCGCGATGGCACGCGCGTATTTCGGCTCCTCCGTCCCGATTCCGTTCGCACACAGAGGCGGAGCCAAACGTTGGCCGGAGAACACGCTCGCCGCGTTTCGCGGGGCGGCCGAGCTCGGATATAGGCACATCGAGACCGATCTCCATCGGACGAGAGACGGTCACTTCGTTTGTTTTCATGATGCGACGCTCGAGCGGACGACGAACGGACAGGGTGCGCTGGCCGAGCGGACCCTCGACGAGCTTCGACAGTTGGACGCCGGTTACCAGTTCGTCGAAAACGGCAGCTACTCGTTTCGGGGCGCGGACCTGAAGATTCCAACCCTCGAGGAGGCTCTCGAGCTCGACCCGGCGCTCCACTACAACCTCGAGCTGAAGACACCCGACCCGTCGGTCGCAGGGCGAATCTGGGAGATGATCGAGCATCATGGGATCCACGACCGAGTTCTGGTGGCCTCGGCCCATGACGAGGTAACAGAGGCCTTTCGCCGCCTCAGCGGGGGCCGCGTGGCGACATCGCCGGGACGAAGGGGGGCGCTGCGGTTCTGGACGAAGGTCCTGACCGGCACTTGGCGCAACGCGATGTTTCCCTTCGATGCCCTCCAGATCCCGCCGAGATTCCGCGGCATCGAGGTCATCACGCCGAGATTTCTCGAGGCCGCCCATCACCACGGGATCCAGGTTCACGTCTGGACGATCGACGATCCGTTGGAGATGTTCGAGCTCGTCACCGCAGGCGTCGACGCGATCATGACCGACTTGCCCGACGTTCTCCTCAAGGTCTTGTCGAAATGCTAGCTCGTCGGACCGGCATGTGTTGAGATGATGAGGACATGAGACCTCCGATGCTTCTCGTTGCGACCGAGCGCTATCAAGAGCTCGCCGAAGACATTGCCGGCGCCGGTGACTTCGACCTCGGCAACGTCGAGCGCAAGGTCTTCCCAGACGGGGAGCGGTATCGTCGGATCGAGACGAACTGTGCTCGTCGCGACGTGGTCTTGGTCGGCGGAACGATCGACGACGGCGACACGCTCGAGATCTACGATCTCGCCTGCGGATTGGTGCACCTCGGCGTGCACACGCTGACGATGGTTCTTCCCTGGTTCGGCTACCAGACGATGGAGCGAGCCTCGAAGCGCGGCGAGATTGTCGCGGCCAAGAATCGCGCTCGGCTCCTGTCCTCGGTACCCACCGCTGGATCGGGAAATCGGGCGATCTTCATCGACCTACACTCCGAGGGGATCCCGCACTACTTCGAGGGCAACATTCGGCCGGTTCACCTGCACGCGCGGTCGGTCGTCCTACAAGCGATTCGGGACTTCGGCGGGGAGGACTTCGTGCTCGGCGCGACCGACGCGGGTCGAGCGAAATGGGTGGAAAGCCTCGCCAATGATCTACTGGTGGACGCGGCCTTCGTCTTCAAACGACGCCTGTCTGATACTGAAACCGAGGTCACGGCCTTGGCAGCGGACGTCGAAGGCCGCGCGGTGGTGATCTACGACGATATGATCCGAACCGGCGGCTCGCTGATCTCGGCCGCGCGCAGCTACAAAGAAGCAGGCGCGAGCGAAGTCTACGCCGTCTGTACGCACGGAGTCTTCGCGAACGACTCCCTGACGCGGCTCGAAGCAAGCGGCGTGTTCGAGGGCATCGCCTGCACGAATACCCGCCCGGACGTCCAGGCCCTTGCAGACGGAGACTTCCTTCGCGTCTACTCCGTCGCCGACCTGATCGCGCAGTTCCTCTCGGAGAGCGTCTAGCGCGCGAAGATCGTGGGGGCGGAGCTACTTCGGGCCAAACTTACGGACCTGTTTCACGAGCTCGTCGATCTGCTCCGGTGTGAGTAGGTTTGCGAATGCAGGCATGTTGGGCGCTTTTCCGCCCGCGATCGTTCGGGCAATGGCCGCGTCGTCGATTCCACGCTGCCACTCGCCGCTCGCGAAGTTGAGCGCGACCTGACGGCCCCCCCGCCCGTTCGAGCCATGGCAGCGCGCACAGTTTCGCATCCAGAGAAGCTCGCCTACGCTGAGGTCGGGCACATCCTTTTGAGGGACACGGTTGGGGTCGATCTGCGTGTCCGGCGGATGGGCATGATCTTCGGGGGTCCAGACGCGAAGCTCTTCAGCATCGCCCGAACAAGCCGCCAAGAAGCCTGCCGATAGGAGGCAAGCGATGTAAAACCTGAACGTCACTCCGAGCTTCTAGCCTATCCGCCGATGAGGCTCATCCCGACGCGTTCGTGCTCGTGTTCGTCGGGCTCGAGGAAGTGATGGCCCCGGTCTTTGCCGGAGAGGGACCAGACCATCGCCCAGGCCAGGTCGAGGTCGCTTCCCCCGGCTCGAATGATGTTTCGAAGGCTGATCGCACGCCTGGACGCAAGACAGGCACGGATGTCGCCCTTTGCGGTCACCCGCACTCGATTGCAGGTATCGCAAAACTCGTTGCTGATCGGTGTGATGAAGCCGACCCGATGCCCCGAGCCATTGGACGCGGCAATGTAGCGCGCCGGTCCATGGCCCTCGACCGACTCGGCATCGCCGCGCTCCAGCTTGGGCCCAAGCGCCCCGATCACGTCCTCGGCATTCATCCGCATCTGCGCCGGCAGCTTGGCGCCCTCTCCGAGCGGCATGAGCTCGATGAACCGCGGAGTCGCGCCAATTGACCAGGCAAAATCGACGATCTCGGCGAGCTCGTCGTCGTTGCGGCCACGCAGCGGGACGGTGTTGAACTTCACCTCGAGCCCCACGTCGAGCGCCGCATGAATCCCTGCGAGTACCCGGCCGAGGTCACCACCGCGGGTGATCTCGGCGAACCGCTCGGGGTCGAGCGTGTCAATCGATACGTTGACGCCGTGGAGCCCTGCGTTTCGGAGCGGCTGCGCAAGCTCGGAAAGTCGTGTCGCGTTGGTGGTCATCACGAGCTGTTCCACTTCGGTGCGGCGGTGGACCAGCTCGACGAGACGAACGATGTCCTTGCGTACAAGCGGCTCACCGCCCGTGAAACGGACGCGGCGGATGCCGTCAAACACACCAACGCGACGTAGCAGGTC
>CBDUCC010000058.1:0-14232 GCA_965365555.1 uncultured Myxococcales bacterium
CGCCTGGTGAAGAAGCACGACAAGCTCTTGACCGTTCACGCCAAGGCATACTCGTCGTTCTCAGGCACGTACCCGCCGATCCCTTTCGGGCGGGCTCACAATCTGAGGGCGATCGACGACATGCTCGGCCTGGCGCGCCGCACTGGAGTGCGCCTGCAGTTCTCGCACCTCATCTTCGTCGGCTCCCAGACCTGGAAGACCGTCGACGAAGCAATCGAGCTTTTCGATCGGGCCATCGAAGCCGGGGTTGACGTCTGCTTCGACATGTTTCCCTATAGCTGCGGCGCGACGCTTCTGAACACGCTTCTGCCCGAATGGTTCATGGCTCGAATGCCCGCGGCACTCCGCCATCCGCTACATCGCGCTCACCTTCGTGTCGAAGCCGAGATCGGTTTTCGTCTGGTCGGATTTGGCTACCCGCAGATTCAGATCACCAACGCGAGCTGCCCCGAGTACGAAGAGCACAACGGCCGTTTTCTTCCGGACATCGCGACGCGCATTCGGATGTCTTGCTTCGATACGATGCTCGACATCCTCGACAAGAGCGGCGCCCAAGCACGGGTGCTGTTTCACGGCTACTACAATCCCTCGATCGTCGAGCGATTGATGCAGCCCCCTGCAGCGATATTCGCCTCGGACTCCTGGCCCGAACCCGCCGGACGCGAGAATCCTGCCGCCTTCGGGACGTTTCCAAGGTTCCTGCGAACAGCTCGGCAGACGGGCAATCTCTCGCTCGAGGAGGTGGTGCACAAGATGACCGGCGCAGCGGCTGCTCGCTTCGGTCTGGGGCGTCGCGGTCTGCTTCGAGAGGGCTTTGCCGCCGATATCACCGTGTTCGACTGGAGCTCCGTCGGGGACCGTAGGACGGATGCCGAAGAGGTCTCGCCACGAGGAATCGACCACGTATTCGTGAACGGCGTCTCTCTGCTGCGCGATGGCCGACTCACGCATGCGCGCCGCGCCGGACGCTCACTGACCGTATCGACACGTCGTGCTTCGTGCTAGACCATGACCGCTCCACGGCAACGAGCCCGATGACTCCAATTTTCACGAAGAGCGCCCCTTCGCTCGCGTATCAGACATTCGGCTCCGAAGGCCCTCCTGTGTTGTTCCTCATGGGCTTCGGGATGCCAGGCGCCGTCTGGGGTCCACAGGTCGACGAGTTGAGTCGCGACCATCGATGTTGTCACTATGACCACCTGGGTGTGGGCGATAGCGATCGCGGGCCTTTCCTCCGGACGATTCCATCCATGGCCGACGATGCGACACGAATTCTCGACGATCTCGACTGGAACGCAGCTCACGTCGTCGGCGTTTCGATGGGAGGAATGATCGCGCAGGAGCTGGCTCTGCGTGCGCCGGATCGGCTTCTCACGTTGACGCTTGTCGCTACGCATGGGGGCGCTCCGATCGCGTCCATGCCGACCCCTCGGGGCATTTGGCTGTTTCTCAAGGGCCTCGTCGGAGGGCGATCGGCGCGGATGAAGTCGCTTCCGCGCCTCCTCTATCCCGAGGCCTACGTCCAGAGCATGGGCTCCGAGCTTCGCGAGCACCTGGAGCTGCGCTTGGGCCGACCGCCGCGCCTACGCACTGTGCTCGGTCAACTCTACGCCGTGATGCGCCATTCGACGGAGGGGAGGGTGGCAGCAATTAGGGCTCCGACACTACTGGTTCGCCCGGGGGAGGATATCCTCATTCGTCCGACTCAGACCGATCGGCTGGCCGAGCGCATTCCCGACTCTCGAGTGCTGCGCTTCGACGACGCAGGCCATGGCGTCACTTTCCAGAAAGCAGCGGAGCTCAATGCTGCGCTCCGTTCCCATTTCCTAAGTCACTCAGAACGCGGCGCTAATCTGGATACGCCAGAAGAACTGGCTCCCGTCGTCGTTCGGAGCGATGTTGTTGAGCGGTGAAGCCGGGACGCTGCTGTCGAGCTCGCGGCCGAGGAAATACTGAAAGTCCGTCGACAGTTTCACGTTGTCGTAGCCAGGGATGATGAAGTAGCTGAGCCCCACGCCGAACGCATGGAACGGGCTCGGCGTAGGCGTTCCGACTCCCGGAATGTCCGACGGAGGCTCCCCCTGGGTTCGCGGTTTCGACACCAGGGCATACTGCCCGAAGACCTGAAGATCCTCGAGCACGAAGTAACCTCCCGTCGCCGATACCCCCGAGCTGATCACTTCGTAGCTGCCACCGACGTCGGTGGTGGTGTCCACACGTGCATCCTGTCCACTGGTCACCGATGCTAGAATGCTCCAGCCATTGCCTCGGACCGAGAGGTCGATGGTTCCAAGCACGACCTTCACGTCGGCTGTGCCTTGGCTGCGACCGCCGTCTTGATAGTGCAGTGAGCCGCCGAGCCGGATGCCGAGCGGTGTGCCTCGTCGTGCCACCAGCCGGTTGAAGCCTCCGAGCCCGCGCTCGCCCCAAGCGTACTGCGTTCGAACGGTTACCGCGAAATCAGCCCGCGCCGAAGAGCGAATCTCCGAGAAACCGGTTCGAAGCCCGTCCGAGTATCCAAGATTGATGGAGAACCGCCTCCGAAGGTACGTGAACATGACCCCCTTCGAGCTGCCGGGGTTGAATACGTTTTCGACGATGCTGTAGTCGTTGAACAAAAGGTCGTTCGGGTTCACCAGGGACTCGGCGATTGTCTCGTTCATGAACAGGCCGGCTCGAAGGCGAAAGTACTTCCACTTCAAGTCGAGAAAGGCCCGTTGAAACGAAAAATCGCCACCGGCGACGACACCCACGCGCATGTAGAGCGCGACGAATTCCGTCAGGCCTACGCCGAGGTGAAACCGTGCTCTACCGATGTCGAACCCTTGCGTGACCTGGTCTTCCCGAACTCCGGTGTCGATGTCGGTCGGGGGTTTCGTCCGGTAGTTCACCGAGTAGCGCGCCTGAACCAGGCCGGAAAGCGCGAGGTAAAACCAGTCGTCCACACCAACGACAAGGCCACCCTGGTACCCGTAGGCGACTTGAACTTTCTGGCCCCACTCTTTGGGTTGCTCCGGGTCGTCCTTGGGCGCGGGCTTTGTCGACTTCGAGTCGTCCTCCGCCTCGCTCTCTTCCGGCTCGTCGACATCCAGGGTTGGATCCTCGACTGGAAGCGCACCGACGCTCTGCTCCGCGTCGATCCCGAGCGTGGCCTGACCATCCTCAGAGCCAGGATCGCCCTGCGCGTCGTCTAGCGACGAGTCCGGGTCGGACTTGATCTTGAGCACCTTTTGATGCTCCCCGTGAATCGTCGGATCCTCCACGGGAAGCTTGTGGCCGGGCGATGGTGAACGACTCGGCTGCTCGGGCGACCCACCGCTCTTGGAGGGAGGGTCGTCTTTCGATTCCTGCGCACGCGCGAATCCGCCAAGGCCGAGTGACAGGGTGACGAGCAAACAGAGAATTACGCGCGCATGGTACGACACGAGACGCGAAACCGGTATCACATCTCAACCGAGCTTCCCAGCGTCCCTTCATCCGAGAGGATGAGCCGCTCGCCGGCGAGGAGCCCGGCGCCATGGGGCAGCCCCCCTACTTCGCGTTTTGGTCCGACGCGAGGCTGTGCGCTTCGATTCGCTTCTTGATGCTTCTGAGGAGCGCATCCGCCCATTGTTTCGAGCCCTGGGCGCAGGAACGCTCGCCACCCGCGTCGTTTGCACGTTCCATGCACGATCGATAGTAGGTCTGAGCGAGCCGGACGTCTTCGTTGTGGACGCGCACTCCGTGTTTTAGCCCTTGCAGGTAGCCGAAGTCGTAGAGGACCACGAGGATGCGTCTCACGACGTCCGGATAGGCCGTCTTCTCGGCGACCTTTTGGACCTCGGCCATGCCCTCGCGATAGTAGCTCCCGACGAGCTCCGGCTCGGGCGTCGAAACTCGGATGCATTCCTTGACCGGACCTTTAGCATGCGGCTTGCCGCGCTCGCATCCCTTCAGGCGAGCGAGCTCCAGGTAGTACTCGTGGACCTCTTCCCAATGGGAGGCTCCCCGAAGGGCCCCGTTGTCGTATGCGTCTTCCACGAGTCCACGGACCTCGGCGAGGCCCTTCTGATAGGTCCCGCTTCCACGCACGGACTGCGCCCAGCGTGTGTCGTCGCCTCCATCGTCCGCGCTTGCCCACCACGGGAGCACGGCGACGAGAAAAAGGAACAAAGCACAGGTGATTCGACTCATCCGCTGACCCTGCCGCTCATGCGGCCAGGGTGTCAAGTTGCCGCTCGCTCCCGTGCAAGGGCGGGCCCGACCGAGCTATTCCGCTGCCTCGAGGTACGGTTCCTCCAGCAGCTCGGCTCGGTCATCGAGCAGATCCGCCCAGGCATTCAAGTACGCCACCACATTTTCTCTGCGGTGGTGGGCGAAATACGAGGTGTTGTTTCCGAGCCGGCGGCGCACCTCCGGATCGCTGAGGCGCTCGAGGTGTCCGACGTCCGACGCTTCGAGTCCCAGCGCGTACATGTCGTCTAGAATCTCGTCGAGCGGAGCTCCCGTCACTTGGCAGGCACCGACGTTCTCCGGCTCCCACGCGCCTTCGTCGAGGGCCGGGCGGTCACCGTAGTCGAACTCGGGAAAGCGAAGCGGCGCGACGGCTCTCGCCTGGCTGCCCCAGTCGCCCTCTTTGCGCATGGCCCGCCGCTGGATTTCCTCCGGGTCGAGGCCCGTGATGGTCTGCGCCAGGTGTCCACAGTTGCAGTGGGCGAAGCTTGCCCAACGGTAGGTGGTCTCGGTGCGGGCCAAGCGCGCTGCGGTTTGTCGGAGCGCGACTACGAGTCGACGGGACGCTGCTGCCATGTGAAAACTCTAGCTCCAAGGCTATGAGGGTCCAGTGCCGTTTTGCGCTGCGTCGTCTTCGGCCGAGCAGTGCTCCGACCTGTCCTGTACATGGCCGTTCGACCGGGCGAAGCGATTCAGGCGCCTGCGCGAACGAGTCGGCCGGGACGAGCTTCGGTGAGTACGCCGTTGCGCGAGATGACTTGTCCGTTCACCAGCGTGGCGAGGTAGCCTCGTGCGTGCTGCATCAGGCGCTGTCCGCCCGCAGGAAGGTCGTTGACCATCGTCGGTGGGAGGAGCTCCAGATTGTCGAAATCGATGATGTTGAGGTCGGCGCGGAGGCCTGGTTTCAGAATTCCACGGTCGCTGAGCCCGATGAAACGGGCGGTGTCGTGTGCCTGCATCTGGATGATGCGCTCGAGCGGGATACGACCGCGGTCGCGATCTCGAGCCCAGTGCGTCATCAGAAACGTCGTGAAGCTCGCATCACAGATTGTGCCGACGTGCGCTCCGCCATCACTTAGGCCTGGCAGTGCCAAGGGATGCGTGAGCATCTCGTGCACCGCGTCGAGATTCATTCCCGTGTAGTTGTAGACGGGAAAGTAGAGCAGGGCTTTGCCGTCCTGCTCCAGCATTGCGTCGTAGATCAATCCCAACACCGGCTCGCCGCTCGCCATCGCGGCTGCGCCGAAGCTCTCCGTCGGAGAAGGCTCGTAGTTGGGTTTCTCACCCAGTCGGAACAGCCGCATGGCGACCATGCCGAGATTCGAGAGGAAGTAATCGGCAAGAGGAGGAAGCATGCTTCCGTCGCCCGCGACGGGGTCACTCGTCTCCGAGATCATCGCTGCCCGAAGAGCGGGGTCGCGCATCGCCTCGATTCGCTCGTCGAGCGGCAGGTGACCGATCTTTTTGTAGCTCGGGAAGCCCATGAATGGGTGAAAGGTCGCTTGCAGACCGAGCATGACGCCGATGCCGCGTGCGCCGACCTGACAACGCACTTCGAAGCCTTTTTCCGTGGCCTTCGAGGCGCGGTCGGGGATCCATTTCCACTGCTCGGGGCTATGATCTCGCTGCATGGTCGAGACACTCATCGGGCGCCCGCCCGCCGCCGCGAGCATCTCCTCGAGCACCGCCCATTCGGCGTCGAAATGCTCGTCCCCGTGCAGAATGTTGAAGTCGCTCACCGCCTGGAGCACGCCGTAGCCGAGTCCATCGAACGCGCTGGCGATTCCGGCGAGCTCCTTCGCCTCCGCTTCGGAAGCCGGTGTCCAATCACCGACAGCGCTTCGATGGTTGTCACTGCGTCCCGTGCTGAAGCCTGCCGCGCCCGCTTCGAGCGCTTCCCTAAGGAGCTGGCGCATCCGCGCGATGTCTTCGTCGTTCGCGGTCTCCTCGGCGACGGCCCGCTCACCCATCACGTAGACACGAAGCGCATCGTGCGGGACGTGGGCGAGGAAGTCGATCGTATGGGGCATCGCATCGAGCGCGCTCATGTATTCGGGGAAGCTCTCCCAGCCCCAGGTGATCCCCTCGGAGAGGGCGGTCCCGGGAATGTCCTCGACGCCTTCCATCAGCTCGACCAGCTTCGCGTGGTCGTCTGGACGCACAGGAGCGAATCCGACGCCGCAAGAACCCATCGCGCAGGTCGTTACCCCGTGAATCGAAGACGGAGCCAGCTCTTCATCCCAGCTGATCTGACCGTCGTAATGCGTGTGAATGTCGACGAAGCCAGGGGCCACGATCGCGCCGTCGGCGTCGATCGTCTCTTTCGCCGCCTCATCGGCCTTGCCGACCGCGACGATCCGGCCGTCCTTGACACCGACATCACCGGTGAATCGCTCCTTGCCTGTGCCGTCGATGATCGTTCCGCCGGCGATCTTCAGGTCGTACATCGGGGCTCCTCCTCGAGCTGAGGTCGCGAAGTGTACTGCGAGTACGCAGTCATTCCCAGTGGTCGTTCACGGTGGTGCGAATCGGCGGACTGTGGCACTCCTACGGGCATGAATCTCACCTTCAGTGACGAAGAAGAAGCGTTTCGACGCGAGGTGCGTGAGTGGGTCGAGTCCGCCATGCCCGCGGACATGCGCGAGCGTGCCCAGGGCTCAGGTGGCTTCACGCCGGAGGATTCTGCCACCTGGCACCGCATTCTCTACGACAAGGGTTGGGTTGCCCCGCACTGGCCCAAGGAAGTCGGAGGAACTGGTTGGGACGCGACTCGCCGGTTCATCTTCGACGAGGAGATGGAGCTTGCTGGCGCACCGCAGCTCTCTGTGTTCGGGCTCACCATGGTGGGGCCGCTGATCATCAGTTTCGGTACCGAAGCCCAGAAGAAGCGCTTTCTGCCGAAGATCCTGAGCGCGGAGGAGTTCTGGTGCCAAGGGTATTCCGAGCCGGGCGCAGGAAGTGACCTCGCGTCGCTGCGCACTACGGCTGAGGATGCTGGCGACCACTTCGTCGTCAACGGACAGAAGACCTGGACGTCCTACGCGCAGTACGCCGACTGGATCTTCTGTCTCGTTCGCACCGACCCCAACGTGAAGAAGCAGGCGGGCATCACGTTCTTGCTGATCGATTTGAAATCACCCGGCGTCGAGGTGAAACCGATGCAGACACTCGGCCACACGGCTGCGTTCTGCGATACGTTCTTCGAGAACGTGAAGGTTCCCAAAGAGAACGTCGTCGGCGGAATCAACAACGGCTGGACGATGGCGAAGGCGTTGCTCGGGCACGAGCGAACGATGCTCGCGATGATCGGACCTTCCCGCAGCACGCTACAGAAGATCAAGCGCATCGCAGCGACCAAGACCGTCGACGGCCGACCCATGCTCGAAGATCCGGTTTGGCGAGGGAAGATCGCACGGCTCGAGATGCGCTTTCGCGCTCATCTGATGGTGAGTTACCGGGCACTCGATGATCAGCAGAAGGGCAAGATGCCGGGGCCGGAGTCATCGATTCTGAAGCTCGTTGGCACGAAGCTCGTTCAGGAGCTCACAGAGCTCGCGATGGAGGTCATGGGGGAGAGCTCGCTCACTTGGTACAACGAAGGTGTCTGCATGCCCGTCGAAGAGTCGATCGGGCCATACTTCTGCTACGAACGGGCTGCGACGATCTATGGCGGCTCGAACGAAATTCAACGCAACGTCATCGCCAAGATGAT
The DNA here is from genome assembly GCA_965365555.1 of uncultured Myxococcales bacterium. Classification (GTDB taxonomy): domain Bacteria; phylum Myxococcota_A; class Polyangia; order Polyangiales; family Houyiibacteriaceae; genus SG8-38. The sequence goes on from CBDUCC010000058.1 coordinate 7,925, forward strand.
CCTTCAGCTTCCGAGTAGCTGAAGAACGAGGAACGATTCATGGATTTCGATCTCAATCAAGATCAGCGGATGCTCGCACAGACGGTGGCGGATTTCGCCAAGAACGAGTCGCCTGTCGCACGCTTCCGAAAGCTACGGGACGACGACATCGGCTACGATCCGAAGGTCTGGCAAAAGATGGGCGAGCTCGGCTGGCTAGGCGTCGCCTTTCCGGAATCGGTTGGGGGCTTCGGCGGTAGCTTCGTCGAGTGCGCGCTCGTTCTCGAGAACCTGGCCGCGACCCTGGTGCCGGAGCCATACTTGGCTTCGGTCGTCCTCGGTGGCTTTGCCCTGCTGCGGGCCGGCAGCCCGGAGCAACAAGCCCGCTACCTGACGCCGATGATCGAGGGCGAGACCACGCTCGCGCTCGCATACTCTGAAGCGCAGAGCCGTCATGACGTGAGCGCTGTCGAGACGATGGCGACTCCGAACGAGGAGGGCTACCGGATCTCCGGTCGCAAGGTCTGGGTCTTGAACGGGCACCATGCCGATCAGCTGGTCGTCTCCGCGAAGGCCCCGGAAGGTGTCACTTTGTTCGTGGTGCCGCGTCAGGCAGAGGGAGTCGCGGTCACGGTCGCCAAGACGATCGATGGCCATAAAGCCGCCGTCATCGATTTCGATGGAGTCGAGGTGGGGTTCGAGGCGCGCCTCGGCGCGGAAGGTTCCGGTGCGGCGGTGTTGGACCGGGTGATCGACTATGCGGCGGCGGCGGCCGTCGCCGAAGCCGTGGGTCTCGCATCGACGATGCTCCAGATGACGGTCGACTACCTGGGCACGCGCGAGCAGTTCGGAGTGAAGATCGGCTCTTTCCAAGCGCTTCAGCACCGGGCGGTGGACATGTACGCGGAGAGCGAGCTCCTCCGTTCCGTTTCGATGGCGTCCATGCTTCGCGCCGATGAGGACGACACGAGCACGCGTCGCGGAGACATTTCGGCGGCCAAGCTCCAGCTTGCGACGGGCGGGATCTGGGTTGCTCAGCAGTCGCTCCAGCTTCACGGCGGCATCGGGGTGACCGATGAGCACGACATCGGGCTCTACTTCAAGCGGATGTACGCACTCAACGCCTTGTTCGGCGATGCCGAGCATCACGTGGCGAGGTTCGCCAGCGATCCGTCGTTCGTCGAGGCCTAGTTCTCGGACGGAGCCGCCGAGGGGGCAGCGTCCTCGGTGAGCGTCGGCGCCGAAGAGAATCGGACGTAGCCCCGATAGGTGCCGATGAGAATGCTGTTTCTCGGGCCGAACGAAAAGGTGCCCCAGATGTTGTTGAAGACTTTACGACCATAGTCTTGTTTGCCGAGCGTCTTCTTCTGCACGATGTTCGAAACGTTGTCGTCGAAGGCATCGTCCGTGAACCAGCCTTTGATGCTGAAGACTCGCCAGCCGGTACGAAAATCCACGGCGGTGAGCTGCCAATCATGGTGACCCTCGATGTCCGTGTCACGGTGGTACACGTAGAACAATCCATGCGCCGTCGAGAGCTTGGGAGTCGCGGTCTTACCATCGAAATGTCCCGCCGCGGGCCAATCGTCCCGGTGGACGTACGTGCCTCTCTCCTGGTCGTAGTCGAATCGGGCGATGCCACCGGACGTCGCGTTCTCGACGAAGGGGTCGACGAATCCATGCGTGTTGCCGACGATCAGCGAGTCGCCGTACGCCACGACCGAGTTCTCCACCGCGCCTTTGCCTGCCTCGAAGAGCGGCAGCTTGCTCACGAGGGAGCCGTCCTCCTGGCTGAACACGTTCAGGTTCACCTGTTCGGGCGCGTTGTCCACGATCACCACGAACCGGTCATCGACCAAGGTCGGCGTCGTCCCGCTCCCGTTGTTGAGGTGACCGGGCTTGATCTTGCGGTCGTTGTCGTAGAAGAGGTGGTCTTTTTCGTAGGTCGGCGCCCATTTGGGGTCGAGCTCGATGTGTTTGCTCTCCTCGTTGAAGAACAGCTTGTAGAGACCCACGTTCGTCACGATGTAGACGCCGTCCGGTCCGACGGAGAACGAGTTCTGAATCTGCTCGAACGGCTCGTCGTGGATCACGTCGAAGACTTCCATCGCGCGACGTCGGATCTCGGCTAGATCCTCAACGATGGTGCCGTCTCTTTCCTTCGCTTCCACGAACTCGAAGAGCTCCTCGGCGCCCTCCGGCAGCTCCGTTCCATAGTAGTGGTGCATCTTGTCGCTCAACGCGAAGTGGGCGATGGCCGTCGTGTAGACCTCGGGGCAGTCACCTCTCTTGCCGGGGTGAATGATCCCGATCACGCCGAACTTCGAAGTGAACCAGACGCGGCCCTGGGCATCGGGCATCAGCGCGGTGAGGTGGTTCTCCGGATGATCCATCGCATGCTCGATCCAGCTTCCGGCTTCGATTTCACGGTTGAGGTCCAAGAGCGCCATGTGATCGCGGTCGATTCGGTGGTCGACGATCGGGATTTGAATCACGCTGTTGTCGGCGCCGGGCACGTGGACCACGCCATCTTTGTCGAGATACGAATAGGCTCCACCCGAGGTGTCTCGAAACATCGCCATCCGCGCCGACTTCTTGGCGAGCTCCAGTGCCTTGCTCCCGCGGCCCGGCAGCGCGACGTAGTCGAGGATCTTGGCTTGCCCTCGGATGTCGATGATGGCGAGCATCGCCGAATCCCGACCGAAGGAGATCGTCACGACCGTATGGTCATCGAGAAACGTGTAGAACGGTGCCATCCCGGAGAGCTTCGTGCCTTTTTCGAGCACGTGGAAATACTCCACTCGCGCCTGGTTCGGGAGCGGTCCGGGCTCGGTGCTCACGTCCGTTGCGAGGCTGTTCTCGTGCATGGTGGCGGCGTACCGGCTCGATAGCTCTGGGTGCTGCCAGTGATCGGGCGGCGGCAGAGGATCGGGAAGCACCGTGCCGTGGCGAGAGGTCCATTCCTCGTACCACTTGGTTTCCACGGTGGCCTCTTGGGTCACGTAGTTGAAGCTCTTGTCCCTCGTCGAATAGACGTAGCAGCCGCCGCCGGTACCGGGGATTGCGGCTCCCTTGGAGATCTTGCTCCGATTGCAGCCGCTGGCCGCGATCGAAGTCGCCAGGGCGGCCATGGCAAGAATCCCGGCCCAGTTGGAACACACTCTCATCCCCATCTCATTCGCTCGGACCGCACGTCCTGCCATAGTCCGTTCAAAAATGAAACCCGCGGGCGTCCGATTCTCGGTACATTGGCGCAATGCAGGAACCGAATTGGCGAGACCTCGAGGCGATCAAGCGCCTCAAATACAAGTACCAGCGTTGCATCGATACCAAACGATGGGCAGAGCTTCGGGAGTGTTTCACCGAGGACGCGACCGCGGCCTACAGTGCGGGCAAGTTCTCCTTTCACGACCGCGATGCCATCCTCCAGTTCCTCGAAGGCGCGATGGGGGCGGATACCTTTCACTCCTGCCATGCCGTGAGCCAGCCAGAGATCGACTTCGTCGACGAGCGCACAGCCCTCGGTCGCTGGTGCCTACAGGACACCGTCATCGACACCAACTTCGACATGATGATTCACGGAGCCGCCTTCTACGAGGATGAGTATCGGAAGGGCGATGACGGTGTCTGGCGGATCTCCAAAACGGGCTACCAACGTACCTACGAGCAAATGGTACCGAGGAAGTCGATTGAAGGGCTCACCTTGACCGAAAGCCGCTGGGCGAAGTCCTAGACGGAGCTCGGTCCAGGTGGCTGACCAGGACCGGGCTCAGGTCTGGGCGTCCTGCTCGTCGGCGCTTTGCGTCTTGCTTGACCCCTCGAAGCGGTCGGGACATCTTCTCGCTCGATGTTTAAACCACATCACTTAGCTTTCGCCGTGGCCATGGCGAGTGCGATCGCGGGGCTCGGCTGCTCGGACTCTGACCTCGGCGAATGCAACCTCGACGGGTCGACCGAGGCGGGAAATCCCATCGAAGGTCCAGCGGCCTTCGATCTTGCGTACCGCGCCACCGACGGCACGCCGATGTACGAGGGTCAGGCGCTGGTTCAGGCGAGCTGCGGCAACGGCCAGTTCTGTCACACGCCGAACGCCGAAGGCGGCGATCGGCTCGGCGCGCCGAAGGACCTCGATTTCGACGTCGCGCTCGCGTGCACCGACCCGAGCCTCGACTCGAGCTGCGCCAACCTGCAGCCCTGCGGGGACGGCAACGACGATTCTGCCTACTGCGAGCGACTTCAACGTCTCGAGCGTGGCAGCAGTCACTCCGCGGCATGGGGCGAAGGAATGATCGAGGAGATCCGAAACGGCACCATGCCGCCCGGCGCGGCCGGTGACCAGGTGGTCGACCGCACCCCATGGTTTCGGGCGGACAGAAGCCCGCTGCCCGAATATGGGACCGCCGAGGCCACCGACATCGTTCGGAACTGGCTCGCCTGTAACGCGCCGGTCGTAGCGCGCTCCGAGCTCGCGCCAAGCGAAGCTCAGGAGCTCGCCCCCTGCGCTTCGATCGAGGACGAGACCTGTATCTACACCGGCCCGCAGGGATCGCTCCCCGACCCGAGCTGGAGCTCGATTTACTGGAGCGTGATCTTCAATCAGTGCGTGCTCTGTCACGGTCCGGCGAACTCCAACATCGATCAGAACCCGAACAACCCGAACGAGAATGGGTTGATCCCCGGTGGCGCCAGCGCCGAGGGCCTTAGGGTACTCAACCTCACCGGGTCGGACACGACCGACACGTCCAACTGGGCTGCCGAGTCTCACTCCGCGCTGGTTGGCGTCTCCGCATCCCCGGTCGGGCCCTGCGCCGCTCAGGGGATCAACGTGGTTGCGGGCGATTCTGCCGGCTCCCTGATGATCCAGAAGATGCGGGCTATCCAGACCTGCGGCCGAGAAATGCCCATCGTTGCCGGCTCGCAGACGATCCCGAACCCCGTCGTTGCGGTGATCGAAGAGTGGATCGACGCCGGCGCGGCAAACGACTGATTGCCGGGGGATGACAGCGCTCGGCCGGTCCGATAGGGTCCGGCTCCGGAGGTGGAGTGATGCGTGTCCTATGCTCGATTGGCTTGGGTGCTTTCCTGTGGGTCGGCTGCGGCTCTTCCGGGAGCGAGAGCGGCACCCAGCGCGCCTGCGCGACGGATATTGAAGCGGGCGAAGTGCAGGACTTTGCGGAGCCGACTCCAAGCCGTACCGAAGGAATTGTCTTCGATGCCGACGGGACTCTCTATGTCTCGGCGCAAGACCCGTCAGCTCCGGACCAGCTCCTCGAGATCCTCTCGGACGGGTCGGCTCAACGCGTGGCGGAGTCTGAGTCGATTCTTGGTCTCGAGAGCGACCCGCGAGGCATCGTGGCGGCAGCTATCGACACCGGCGAGGTCATTCTCATCGACCCAGCTGACGGTTCGAGCGAGCTCATCACCGACGAAGTCCGGGCTCCGAACTTCGTCGTGACGACCCCCTGGGATACGATTCTCGTCTCGGACGACACACCGGGCGAGGACGCCATCTATGAGGTCGACTCGGATGGAGAGGTAACGACCTGGGTCACGGGCATGCCTACTCCGAACGGAATGGTCTTCTCGCTGGACGAGACGGTTCTCTACGTTGCAGCTACGTTCGATCTGCCTGGCCTGTGGCGAATTCCGGTGAGCGGAGAGGGGGAGGCGGGCACTCCGGAGCGCTGGGTCGAGTTCGACGCGGGCACCACGCCGGACGGTGTCGCCATCGACAGCGAGGGGAGCATCTACGTCGCACTCAATCTCGCCGGTGAGATCGCCAAGGTCGATCCGGCGGGCAACGTCACGACCCTTGCAAGCGATGTACAGGGTGTGGCGAGCCTCGCATTCGGACGCGGCGAACGCGATCCTTGCTCACTTTATGCGACCAACCTCTTCGGTACCCAGATGTTTCGGGTGGGCGCCGGGGTGTTGGGGGCTGACTAGCGCGCGCGTCCTGGCCGTCGGCTAGGTATCTTCCCCGCAGTCGAGGGACATGCGTCCGGCGCAGCGGTCGAGGGTGCGCAGCCAGTCGTCGTAGCTGCCGCAGGTGAGGCAGGTCGGTGCGCAGGAATTGTTTGCGCAAGGCGTGTTGCAGACGAGACGCGCGCTCCAGGCGAGGTCGGCATAGCAGGACGCACACTCGGTCGAGAGCCCGCTGACGTTCTCCTCCATGCAGTCCGTCGCGCACTCCTTGAAGCGCGTTTCTCCCTGGTCGAGCACCGGGGCGCAGTTCAGAGTCCCGCATCCGGCGGCGACCCCACGGCCGTTCCCGGGCAAGATTGCAGCAAGCGCCATCAGATCCGCGTCGTTGTTGCAGGCGCCTTCGA
>CBDUCC010000059.1:0-14002 GCA_965365555.1 uncultured Myxococcales bacterium
CCGCCTGGCCGCCCCCTGCAATGGACTGAAGGTAGCCCTCCATCTCGGCGGGCGCGACGTTCTTGCCGCCGGCCGTGATGATGATGTCCTTCTTGCGGCCGGTGATCGCGATGTACCCGGCATCGTCGATCGTGCCCAGGTCACCCGTGTGCATCCAGCCGTTCGCATCGTAGAGCTCGGCGGTCTTCTCCGGAAGGCGAAGATAGCCCTTCACCATGTTGTCTCCCTTGAGCATGATCTCGCCGTCATCGGCGATCCTGACCTCGACACCGGGAAGCGGCTTCCCGATGGTGCCGAATCGGAGCTGGCCGTACGGCTGGACCGATGCAAAGGCGCTGGTCTCGGTCATGCCGTATCCCTCGTGGATGGGCAGCCCGATCGAAGCAAAGAACTCGAGCGTCGATACCGAGATGGGCGCGGCGCCGCTCAAGGCCACCTGAAGTTGATCGAGACCGAGCGCCTCCTTGATCTTGGAGATCACGAGCTTGTTGGCGAGAGTGCGGGTGAAGCTACTCACGGGACGGCCCGTCTCGATCTCCTGCTTGAAGGCAGCGAGCTCGGTCTGGCGCGCCCAGCTCGCAAGCTTGGCCTTGACCCCGGTTGCCTCGGCGAGCTTGCCGCGAAGCGCTGCCTCGAACTTCTCCCAGACGCGCGGGACTGCCAGGAAGATGGTGGGGTGCACCTCGACGAGGTAGTCCTTGATCTGCGTCAGATCGGCGCAGAAATACACCTCGGCTTCGGTCGCAAGCCCGGCGAAATTCGTGATTCCTTGCTCCGCGGCGTGACAGAGCGGCAGATAGCTGACCCCGCGGGTCTCACTCGTCGTGAGGAACGGAAAGACAGTCGTCACCGCATCGGCAATGAGCTCGATCCCCCGATGGGTCAGCATTGCTCCTTTCGGAAGGCCGGTCGTGCCGGATGTGTAGATGAGGAGTGCGACGTCGTCGCTCTGGACGGATCCGAGTCGCGCATCGAGATCTGCATCGCTCACGGCGAGACCCTTGTCCTTGAGCGCGTCCAGGGTGATCACGCGTGGGTCGCTCGAGCCAAGATCGTCCATGGTGACGATGTGCTCGATCGTACTCTCACCATCGGCGATCTGGATGTACTTGCGTAGCTGCGTCTCGTCATCGCAGATCACGATTCTCGCTTCGGCATTGCCGATGATGTAGGCCATCTGCTCCGGCAGAAGCGTTGTATAGAGGGGCGCGGGAATGCCCTGGGCCGCATTGATGCCATGTTGGCAGATCACCCAGTCACGCCGATTGGCCCCGACGATCGCAACGCACTCCTCGGGTCGAAGCCCGAGCGCGATGAGCCCCTTGCCGACGCGACGAATCTCGCGCCAGTAGTCGGACCAGGTGCTCGTCGCCCAACTCCCGTCCTGGTTCCGATCATGAATGGCCGGCGAGCTGCCCTTCGTCTGCGCAGCCTGCTCGATCCGCCAAAGCATCGTCCCCTGTAGCGCCATACGACCTCCCGAAAGGAGGCTACGCTACCCGATCTCGCGACAAACCCATAGACCCAAGTCCGAAAAGCGGGACAGGAACCCCCCCGAAAACCCCCACGGTTTCAATGGTCTATAGACCCGAGTGCGAATTCTTCGATGGCTGGCCGGCTCGAAGGGGAGGCTTCCCACGTGACGAGAGGCAACCGGGGCCCGCTCGGCTCGGACGCGCGTACCCGTCGAGGACCCGGACCGTGCCGCAGGGCGGGCGCGGGGCAGAATCGAGCGCAAACGTGGCGGAGGAGGAGGGATTCGAACCCCCGGTAGAGTCGCCCCTACAACGGATTTCAAATCCGCCGCCTTCGACCGCTCGGCCACTCCTCCGAAGACGTTCGGGGCTTAGCACAGCATTCGGCGCGAGGCCTAGCCTAGCGGGGGCTTTTGTGCCTATATTCCGCGGTCCGGACCGCCGGCGGCGGACGAACGCGAGGTGACGCTGTGGCTGCTGATACGATTCCCCATCGACTTCTGACCCGGGCAAAGAGCAACCCCAATGCTCCTGCCTACTACGTGCGCGAGGGCGGGGCATGGAAGCCCACCAACTGGGGCACGTACTCCGACCAGGTCATTCAGGCGGGTCGCGCACTGATCGCGCTCGGCTTCGAACCTGGCCAGACGGCCTGCATACTCGGATTCAACCGGCCGGAATGGGCGATCCTAGACCTCGCCACGATGGGCATCGGCGGTGCGCCGGCAGGCATCTACACGACCTGCTCTCCGGTCGAGGTCCGTTACATCGTCGCCCACTCCGAGGCTCCTATCATCCTCGTCGAGGGCGATGCGCAATTGCGCAAGGTGGAGGCCGAGCGCTCGAACATGCCGAACCTGAAGCACGTGGTCACGATGAAGGGCACGCCCGAAATCGCGGACGAGATGGTGATGAGCTGGGACGAGTTCATGGCCAAGGGCGACGAGGTCGAGAAGCAGGCCTACCTCGACCGCGTCGAAGCGCTCGACCCGAACGCGCTCGCGACCCTGATCTACACCTCGGGCACGACCGGCCCCCCGAAAGGTGTGATGCTGAGCGGCCACAACCTCGCGTGGACCTCGAACGTCGCCATTCAGATCACGACGATCACCGAGACGGACTGCATGCTGTCCTACCTGCCGCTCTCCCACATCGCCGAGCAGATGTTCACGCTCCACATCCCGATCACCACGGGCGCTCGGGTCTACTTCGCCGAGTCGATCGAAGCGGTCCCTGAGAACCTCAAAGAGGTTCAGCCGACCATCTTCTTCGGCGTCCCGCGCATCTGGGAGAAGTTCAACGCCGGCATCACTGCCAAGCTCAAGGAGGCCACCGGCCTCAAGGCGAAGCTCGTGAAATGGGCGATGAAGGTCGGCGCGGAGGCCAACGAGACCGCAAACGGCCACAAAGGGCTTCAATATCAGCTCGCCAACAAGCTGATCTTCTCGAAGCTCAAGCCCGCCATCGGCATGGGCAACGCGAGGGTCTGCGTATCGGGCGCAGCCCCCATCGCAGCGGAGGTCCTCGAATTCTTCGCGAGCTTGGACATCGTCGTCCTCGAGGTGTACGGGCAGTCGGAGGACAGCGGACCGACCAGCTTCAACACACCAACCCGCTATCGGTTCGGCAGCGTCGGCCCAGCACTTCCGGGCATCGAGGTGAAGATCGCCGAGGACGACGAGATCCTGGTGAAGGGCCCAAACGTCTTCATGGGCTACTACAAGGACGAGGAGGCCACCGCTGCGACATTGACGGATGGATGGCTTCACTCCGGCGATCTCGGCGCGTTCGACGACGACGGCTTCCTGAACATCACCGGCCGCAAGAAGGACATCATCATCACGGCCGGCGGCAAGAACATCACGCCGAAGAATCTCGAAGCCGCGATGAAGAACCACGAGCTGATCAACGAAGCGGTCGTGATCGGTGACCGGCGCAAGTACCTCAGCGCGCTCGTGACGATCGATCCGGAGGTCGGCGAGGCCTGGGCGGCAGCGAATGGCGAGGATGCGGGCGCGCTCCACACCAGCAGCAAGCTGCGGGAAAGTATCCAGGCGCACATCGACGAGATGAACTCGCACTTCGCGCGCGTGGAGCAGATCAAGAAGTTCACGATTCTAGAGCGCAACTTCAGCGTCGAAGATGGCGAGCTCACCCCGACGCTCAAGGTGAAGCGAGCGAAGGTCAACGACCACTTCGCCGAAGAGATCGAAGCGATGTACAGCGGCGGCGGTAGTGCTCAGGCGCAGCCGCGGGCCTAGCCGACCACGGTGACCGTCACTCGGCGCTGATGGCCCCGATGACGGTGCTCCCAAAGAAAGACCCCTTGCCAGGTGCCGAGCACGCAGCGACCGCCGCTCACGGGAATGCTGAGCGAAGTCTGGGTGAGCGCGGCCCGAACGTGCGCCGGCATGTCATCCGGACCCTCCATCGTGTGAACGTACAGGGGGTCGCCATCGGGCACTAGACGCGAGAGGAAGGCATCGAGGTCTCGCTGGACGTCCGGGTCCGCGTTCTCGTTGATGGTGAGGGAAGCGCTCGTGTGGTGAATGAATACGGTGCACAGGCCTTCGGCGATGCCGCTGGCGCGGACCGCGTGTTGAACATCGCGCGTGATCTCCGTGGTGCCGCGGCCGCGGGTTCGAACGCTCAGGGTCGTCGAGTGTACGCTCACGAAACCGACACCTTCATCCACATCGCCGCCTGGTCGCCCGAGTAGACGAGCGTCTCCTCCTGCGTGAACCGGAACTCGTAGCGTGCGAAGACCTGGCTTGCACGCTGCCGGATCTTGGTCGCGCGGAGTTCGAGGTGCAGTGGCGGCCCCATCTTGGCGAGGGCCGCGAACCGTGCGTCGTAGATCCTGCCGCCATAACCGATCCAGCCATCTGCGTGCCGAAGTCCGAGAACGTAATAAGTGTGCATGAACCCGAGCATCCCCGTCAGATGGACCATGAAGCCGCCGCTCACGTGCCGCGGATGACGGACGGGGTGGGCACGCTGGTCGCGGGTGAGTGGAAGGTCCGGGTGCGTCGACATCACGGCGCGAATGATCCCTTGCTCGGGGTCGACCTCGACGATGTCGTCGATGGGAACCGCTTCGGGGCCGTACGGGCAATCGGCGATGAAGTCGGGATCCAATGCCATCTCGCTACACTCCTTGCGTCTCGGCGTCCCAGATGACTTTGTGCATCTGGATCTGTACGCGCACCATCAAATCGTCCTCGAGGACCCATCGTACGAGGTCCTTCGGGTCCAGCTCGCCCCAGACCGGGCTGAGCAACACCTGGTTTGTGCGGCTCACGAGGTCGTGCTGCTCGATGACTCCCTTCGCCCAGTCGTAGTCATTTCGATCGGCGAGGACGATCTTGACTTCGTCTCGCCTGCAGAGCTCAGGGATGTTGGCCCAGCGATTCCGATGGCACTCGTCGCTCCCGGGAGCCTTGAGGTCCATGATGCGGTGAACTCTTGGGTCTACCGCGGAAATGTCCCGCTCTCCGCTGGTTTCGAGCAAGACCGTCCGGCCGGCGTCGCACAGCTCGCTCATCAACGGCAAGGCGGCGGGCTGAAGCAACGGCTCGCCACCGGTGAGCTCGACCAAGGGCGTACCGGAACCAAGAGCTCTTTGCAGCACCTCGAAGCGCGACATCTCCGTTCCACCCACGAAGGCCTGTGGTGTATCGCACCATCGGCACCGGAGGTTGCAGCGCGAGAGGCGTACGAAGGTGCAAGGCAGGCCGGCGAACGTCGATTCACCCTGAATCGATTCGTAGATCTCGTGAATTCGGATCGTTTCGTCCTGAGCCATGATCAACGGGGGTCGTGCGTGATGAGAAGAAGAATCTCCGCCTCCTCCGCCGCGCGGTCGGAGACCTCGACGATGAGATCCCACATTCCGGGGCTCGCATCCAGCTCGAGGGTTTGGCTGCGCCGCCGTACGCAGCGAGGCTCGGCCTGTTCGTGGTGCCGAACGAGGAGCAACCGGGGCTTGCTGCCTCCGGGGTCGAGGGCGCTCACGCGCAGCCGGGCTCGTTCATCGAGCTCGATCCGCCGCAGGTAGTGGCGGGCGCCGCGCTTCGGATTCCCGCAGCCCTTTGGAACTTCCGCCGCAATGGGAAGGGAGGCCGTGCGCAGCCAGACCGCCGCGGGATAGGCGTCTTCGGGCTCCGGCGCGGGCGCCGGCTCAGCCCCGATCGCAGCCTCTTCGGGATTCGCGATGGAAGCGTCCCCGTCATCGAGCTCCAGCGGGAGGCGCGCACCTGGAGCGACGACGGGATCCACGACTGACTCTTGGTCGGTGTCCACGATCCGGCGAAGGCGATCGAGGGCCTCCAAGGTGAGCAGGTTGCGAACGTTGTTCCCGTATCGAAGCCCTTCTTCGGTGAGCTTGCAGGAAGCCTTGTAGCCACCAGGAGGCAGCACGTTCGGATGCACGCCGTCTTTGGCGAGGCCCTTCTTCGGAAGAGCGCTCAACGCAGCGTGGTAGTCGATGTACGGCAGCGCCAAGTGATGGGCCACGGCCTCCGTGATGAGGTTGAAGCGCTCGATCCAGCGGTCTTTCGACTTGTTCCGCCTTGGTAGTGCCGCTCCAAGCAGGGGCACGACTCCCATTTCCGTCATCTGCTCGAGCAAGTAGAGCAGGCGCTTCAGGTAGACGAGCTCGTTCTGGTTCTGCGCATCGTTGCCCCCAAAGAGAACCAACGCCCATCGCGCGTCGGTTGCAGCAAGCTCGCGACGAAAGTTGGCTGGTTTTCCGCCCAGCACGTAGCGAAGATTCCAACTGACTCCGGCGGCTTCACTTTGTCGGTTGAAGGAGCTCCGTCGGCCCGTGTTGAAGTAGGCGAGCGTCTCGGCCAGGTGAGTGTGCTCGCCGAGGTCGACGTGCTCGGTCCCAAAGCAATGAAGAAACGCCTTGCTCGCAACACTCGAGCCGCCCATTTTCGAGAAGGCGTCCTCTCGTAGCTCCGGATTGCGTTCTCGGATCTCGGCGATGTGTGTAGTCACGGCATCGCCCCAGTCGAGCTCATCCGCCCGTGCGACGCCGGTCGCACTGAGCAACAGAATGGTCACCCCGACGATGCGGCTCATTGGATCTGACTCGCTGGGATGAAGTAGAGCCGACTGGGCTCCGTGGCACTCCCGCGATACTGATTGTCCGTCACGAGCACGGCGGAGCCATCTTCCATCCAAACCAAGCCTTCGAAGTTGGGTACCGGTGCGACGAGCTTCGAAAGATCAGAGACGACCAGGGGCGCGATCGACTGCCCCTCACCACGGGGAACCGAGAAGCGTAGGAGGCGCGCCACCCCATAGTGGCGTTCGACCGCAAGCGCCTCAATCGAACCCTCGGACTCCCGGCAATCGAGCGCGGCCAGCTTACCGTCCCCAGTACTCAGCGCGATGCGGTGCGCTGTCCAACGCTGAGTCGCCGGGTCGAACACGCCGAGGGGCGCCCAGCGCTTGCCGCGCTCGTCGAGGGCCAGCTCGGTTGCAAACACCAGGGTGCCCCTTACCTGGCATGCGCCTTCGATCCCGTGGTTGTTTCGGGCGGTGGTCCGCCAGCGCGCGTAGTCGACATGACCGATCGGGGTGACCTTGAAAGTCTGCCCGACAATCCGCCCGTCGAGGATGACGTCACGGCTTCGGCCGTTCTCCTGCGTCTCGGTACCGAGGACGAAGCGGGTACCATCGACCCAGGTCATCGCCTCGAGATCTGCGCCTTCGGGGAGGCCGACGACCGGATAACGAGTGATGCCGAGGGTCGCGGGATCAATGCGAAGAACGTAGTCGCCCAGCTCGCCGGCTGCCCAGAACGCACCATGCTCATCCCGCGTCAGGCCCGAGAGTCCGGCGACGTCGGTGTCGAGCGCGAGGATGCGACCCGGGCCCGAGGGTTCCGGCTTGTTCTTCTCGCAACCGACGCAGGCGAGCAGCGTCAGCGCCACCGCAGCCCACGGCCTCACGCAGCTAGACCGCTTCCAACACGGCGGCAGCGCCTAGACCACCTGCAGCACAGATCCCGAGAAGCGCGGTCTCCTTACCGGTGCGCGCAAGCTCGTTCGCCATCGTGGTGACCATGCGAGCACCGGTCGCCCCGAACGGGTGTCCGATCGAAAGGGAGCCGCCGTGAACGTTGAAGGTTGCTTCGTCGATCTCGCCGACGGCTTCGCTCTTCCCGAGCCGGACTTCCGCGAATCCCTTGCTGGCCAACGCCTTCGTGACGGAGAGAACCTGTGCGGCGAAGGCTTCGTGCATGTCGACGAGGCTCGCGTCCTTGAGGTTCATACCCGCACGGTCGAGGGCTTTGGGCATCGCGATCGCAGGGCCGATCAGCAGCTGGTCGGTGGGATCGACCGCCGCATAGGCCCAACTTCGAAACGCGGCGAGAGGCTGGTAGCCAAGCGCCCGCGCCTTGTCCTCGCTCATCACCAATACCGCGGCAGCGCCATCGGTCAGAGGCGAAGCATTGCCGGCGGTGACGGTGCCGTTCTTGGAAAACACAGGACGGAGCTTCGAGAGCTTCTCCACGCTGGTGTCGCCCCGGACGATGTTGTCGGCATATACCCAGCCCTCTGGACCTTCGACCGGCGCGACCTCGTCGTCGAACCGGCCCGATGCAATGGCCTCCGCTGCACGGTGATGAGAGCGCGCGGCAAACTCATCCTGGGCATCGCGCGTGATCTCGTTTCGCTTCGCCATGCGTTCGGCGGACTCGCCCATGACCTCGCCCGTGGTGCGCTCTGCGATTTTCGGCTTCTTCGGTAGAATGTCGGTGATTGGCATCATCTGCGCGAGGACACCGACATAGTCACCGGGCGTAGCCGCCTTGCCGAACGCTAACGGCGCCAGTGCGTGCACCGCCTTTTGAGGAAGATTCAGTGGAGCGTTGCTGGTCGAGTCCGAGCCACCGGCGATCACCACATCGGCCTCACCGCGCTCGACCGCAGCAGCCGCAAGTGTGACTGCCTGGAGGCCGGTCGCGCAGGCGCGCGTGCATGTCATGCCCTCGACGCTGGCCGGAAGCCGAAGATCCAGGGCGATCTCACGGGCGATGTTCGGGGCAAAGGAGGGCAAAATGACGCCACCCCAGACGATGCTGTCGATCTCCTCGTGCGGAAGCTCGGTCCTTTCAAGCAACGACTTGACGGCCATGTCGGATAAATCGATCGCGTCGAGCTTCAGGAAGTGTCCGAACGCCTTCACGAACGGAGTCCGAACTCCCGCAACGATGACTGCACGCTGCTTCTTGCCCCAACCGTTTCTCTTTTTCGCCATGCTCATGCTCCTACGAGTGCGCCACCACAGACGCGAAGGGTTTCGCCGGTCACGCCCACGGCTCCCGGTGTCGCTAGAAAGGTGATCGCCTGGCCGACGTCTTCGGGCTTGCCACCCTGCCCCACCGCACTCATGCGGCGGGCCACTTCACGAATGGCAACCGGCATGGCATCGGTGAGTCTGGTTTCGATGAAGCCAGGCGCGATGGCGTTGACGGTGATGCCCTTCTTGGCGACTTTGGGCGCAAGCGCCTCGACGAAACCGACGATGCCGGCCTTGCCCGCCGAGTAGTTGGTTTGGCCTCGGTTTCCGGCGATGCCGGAGACCGACGAGAGACAGATGACCCGGCCGCCAGCTCGCAAGCTGTCGTCCGAGAGCAGTCGATCGGTGATGCGAATGACAGCGCCGAGGTTGATGTCGACCGCCATGTCCCATTGCTCGGGCTTCATGCGGGCGAGCGTCTTGTCGCGTGTGACGCCGGCGTTGTGAACGACGATGTCTACACCGCCGAATCGCTCCTTCAACTCCGCAGAGATGCGTTCCGGGGCATCGGCGTCCGTGATGTCGACCAGAAGAGTCGAACCGCCAATGCGCTGCGCAACCTTGCTGGTCGGGCCATCATCGGCAGGACGATCGAGACAAACCACGTGCGCGCCCTCGGCTGCGAGTAGCTCGGCAGTCGCCTCGCCGATTCCACGGGCGGCACCGGTGACGAGCGCAACCTTACCTCCGAGCACGTGCGTGTCCGGCGCCTCGTCCCCCTTGGCGAGGCGCGAGACATGCAGCGGCTGACAACTGATGAAGGCCGCACGCGGCGAAAGGAGGAATCGAAGCACGGGTCCGAGACGATCCTCGGCGCCCACTTGCACGAACACGCTGTTGGCGATGGATCCGTTGCTTCCGATCTCCTTGGCAAGGCTCCGCGTGAAGCCTTCGAGGCCGGCGCGTGTCGCTGCGCGCACCGGTTTCTTCGCGTCGGCGGCAGGACGGCCGACGACCACGACGCGGCCGGAGCGGCTGAGTCGCCTCACCCAAGGACCGATGAATGCGTAGAGCTGATGGAGGTCTTCCGGCGTTTCGAGGCCGGTGCCGTCGAACACGATGGCATCGATTCGCTGGCCCTCGGGTGGCTCTCCCGGATCCACGAGTCGCGGCGGCCGAGCCCAGGCTTCACCGGGACCGACGAAGGGTTCGAGCGCTTCGTCGCTCGTGCCGACGACCCACGGATAGGCACCGGCTTTGGTCAGTATCTGAGCAAGCACCGCTCCCAATTCGCCGACACCGCAGACCAGAACGTTCTTCTCGTCGAGTGGACGCTCTTCGTAGGGTCCCCGGGCTCTGGCAAGCTTCTCGGGTACTGGGATCGGAAGGCCCAAGGTCTTCACCAATCGTCGGGCGTTTTCGTTTTCGAGCAAAAGGTCAGACATTCGGACTCAGCTCCTCACGGAATAGGTTCCCACCAGATATGCGGGGCCGCCTGGAGCGTCCCCGACGAACACACGATCGTCATCGATGTAGAGGCCGACCTCGGCCGGCAGCACGAGCGGCTTCTTGAACTGAACGTCGATCGACTCGAGCTTGCGGATGTCCCCAGAAAACACCGAGCGGTTCAAGCCCTCGATTGCGCGAGCCATCGTCGAAAAGCCATGGTTGATCACGTTCCGAAAGCCGCTCGCTCGCGCTGCCGCGGGGATCCAGTGAATCGGATTGAAGTCGCCCGTGAGTTTCGCGAAATCGAGCCCTACGTGCGTGCCAAGCCGCCAGCGGCCGAGCTCCTTGACTACCGTAGGCACGCGGGGCCGGTCGTCCTTCTTTCGTTTCTCCGACTTGGTCCCGCCGCCGAGCGGAACGATGCCATACACATCGGCGATCACGGCTTCTGGATGCGACGACGTCGCCATCGTCGCGCGTTGGTGGACGACGGCGCGCCGGCCGTTGTCATCGATGTCCATGAGCTGCACCTTGAGCTCGAAACGCTGGTTCAGTGCCAAGGGCGCGTTCATCTGGAGCCTGCTCCCGCCGTTCAAGACGCGCTGAATCGGATACTGAAGCCCTTCGATACCCTTCGCCTGCAATGGGAAGACCCATTGCGGAAACATGTGGGCCGGGACCTGACCGCGGTACCAGGCCGGATCGCCACCGACGTGGCGAACATAGTCGCGGACCATGTCGGCAGGTCGCGGCGGAATGGAGGCGGAGACGATCGGGCCGGGGACTTGTGCCGGGGGCGAGTTCTGCTGACCCGATGCGCTCTTCAAAGCGACCACGGCCGCGCGGGCGATGGCGCCGATCACCGGCCCCTGGTGGAGGATGTAACGCGTGGGTACCGCCATATCGATTCTCCCGGCTCGACGGTGCGGTGGAAGCCCTGCCGCCCGACCCGGCGGTCTACCATTCGGTAGATAGCCGCGCAAACCCGGTCTCGCTGCTAGGATTTGCCCATGCCCAATCCTTTGATCCAGCTTGGATTCGATATTCCCTTCGACCGAATCGAGGCCGCCCAGGTGGCGCCGGCGGTCGACGCCCTGCTCGCCTCCGCCCGCGTGGCGGTCGATGCCATCGCTCAGAGCAACGAGCCGCGCACGTACGACAACACGCTCGGTGCGCTCGAAGACGCCACCGAAGCGCTCGAGCTGGCGATGACCACCGTGGGCCATCTCGAGAGCGTGGCGACGACCGAGGCACTTCGGGAGGCCTACAATGCGGCCGTTCCCAAGGTGAGCGCTTTTTGGTCGGAGCTCGCCATGAACGACGGACTCTACGCGGCCGTCCGCGCCTTCGCACAGACCTCGGAGGCTGCGTCGCTCGACCCGACTCGGAAGCGGTTCCTAGAGAAGACGCTCGATGACTTTCGACGTCACGGCGCCGAGCTGGATCCCGAAGACAAGGCAAAGCTGCAGGCAATGGAGGTCGAGCTCACCAAGCTCACGACCAAGTTCTCGCAGCACGTGCTCGACGAGACCAACGCGTTCGAGCTGGTGATCACCGATGAGGCGAGGCTTGCAGGGCTTCCCGATAGTGCGATGCGGGCCGCCGCCGAGAATGCGAAGATCAAGGGTGTCGAAGGATGGCGCTTCACCCTGCAGGCGCCGAGTCTGATTCCGCTGCTCACCTACCTCGACGACGGCGCGATTCGTGAGCAAGTGTGGAGAGCCTACAATACGAGGGCCTCGGCAGGCGAGCGCGACAATCGACCTTTGATCGCTCGAATTCTCGAGCTTCGTCGCGCCAAGGCAGAACTTCTTGGCTACCGCGACTTCTCGGATCTCGTCACCGAGGATCGGATGGCGAAGGACGGAGCCAGCGCCGAAGCGTTCATCGACGATCTTCGAGAGAAGACGGTTGCTGCGTTCGAACGCGAAAATGCAACGCTTGCCAGCTTTCGAACAGAGCTCGAGGGCGACGAATCGCCCGCAATGCAACCCTGGGACGTCGCGTACTACGCGGAGAAACAGCGGCAGGCGAAGTACGATTTCGACGAGGAAGAGCTGCGCCCGTACTTCCCCCTCGACCGGGTGCTCGATGGCTTGTTCGCCACTGCACAAGCGCTCTACCAGGTGAAGATCGTCGAGCGCGATGCGACGACCTGGGACCCCGAGGTGAAGTCGTACGGTATCGAAGACCGAGACGGTACGATGATCGCTGCCTTCTACGTGGACCTGTTCCCGCGGGAAAACAAGCGCGGAGGCGCATGGATGAATGGACTGATCAGCGTCGCGTACCGGCCCGAATCAGCCAAGCCCAATCTCGGGCTGTTCTGCGCGAACGTGAACCCGCCGGTGGGTGACACCCCCGCACTGCTGACGCACCGAGAGGTCGAAACCCTCTTCCACGAGTTCGGGCATTTGCTGCATCACTGCTTCAGCCGCGTCGCTGTTCGAAGCCTCGCCGGAACGAGCGTGGCTTGGGATTTCGTCGAGCTGCCCTCGCAAATCATGGAGAACTGGTGCTGGGAGCGAGGCGGCCTCGATCTCTTTGCCTCGCACTATGAAACGGGCGAGCGAATTCCGGAGCCGCTCTACGAGAAGATGGTGCGTGCCCGGACCTACCGGGCGGCGAACGCACAGATGCGCCAGCTAGGCTTCGCATCGACGGACCTAGCGCTTCACCGCCACTACGATCCGAGTCGCGACGGGGATGTCCTCTCCTATGCACGGGACAACCTTCAGCGCTTCTCGCCGACAGCCTTGCCGGACGACTTTGCGATGATCACCGGATTCACCCACGTCTTCGCGCATCCGGTCGGCTACGCGGCCGGCTATTACAGCTACAAGTGGGCCGAGGTGCTCGACGCCGACGCGTTCACGCGATTCAAGCGGGAAGGCATCACGAACCCGGCGGTCGGGCGCGCATTTCGGGAGGCGATCCTCTCGAAAGGCAACAGCGAAGACCCGGCCGCGCTTTACGAGGCGTTCATGGGGCGAGAGCCGAAGCTTGAACCGCTGTTGGAACGGACGGGCCTGGCCTAGCTACTTCGCGCCGCCTCGAAGATCGACCGAGACTGCGATGTCGTTCGCGACCTTCAGCCGAACGATCGAGGGGACGGAGATCTGGTGGTCGGTGAGCTTCACCTGAAAGTCGGCCTTGATCTGAATCTGGCTTCCCGACCACTTCACAGTGCCGTTGGCGACGACCGGCTTCGTGATGCCGTGCGCAGTGAAGTCGCCCTTGACCTGAACCTTGGTGTCCTTGCCCTCTTTGAGCGCCGAGCTGCTCTTCTTGCCCAAGACCACTTCGGTGATCTCGAAATGCAGAAAGGGGTTCTTCTTGGCGTCGAGCCAGCCATCACCCTGAAGATGCTCGTCGCGAAGGTCGTTGTCGGTGTCGAGCGACTTGACCGGAACCTTGAACGAGCCCGTGGTCTTGGTGATGTCCGTAGGATCGACCGTGATCATCCCGGTCACCTTCTTGGTGGTCCCGATCATGGTTTCGAGAGGCGCGTCCGACACGAACTTCGCAGTGCTCTTGCCATCGGCGCCGATACGAAAGGTGGTGGGCTCAGCCTGCGCAAAGGCAGGAATCGCCATGCAGGCCGCTACGACCAAGCTCAGTTTCGTGGCGTGATTCATCGTCGACTCGTCCCCCTGTGCCCTTAAGTATGCCGTTTTTGGACGCGATCGACACCCCGCTATTCAGGCGGCAGCGACAATCGGGGCGGTTTCGTGGAAGATCCAACCCTCGTTGTCGCGCTCGGCCCTGCCGAGCTCCCACTCGTCGCGAAACAGCGCTACGGGACGGCTGTCCAGGTCGAGGAC
>CBDUCC010000060.1:0-13993 GCA_965365555.1 uncultured Myxococcales bacterium
CGTCCCACAAAAAACCTCTGGGCGGCGGGAAGGGGATCCGCCGGAGCTTGTTTCAGCATCCAGCGAGACTTCACTTGGGTGGCGGCCCCGCCACAGCGAGATCAGCGAGATAGCGGGGACTGCGTATGAGTGGATGAGGTCGGGATGTGCGGAAGTGACGCCAACGGCGATCCGGAAGAGACCGCAACCTGCCTCGTCGAGAACACCTCGGTGAGCGCGGGCTGCGCAGACTGTTTCGCAGCACTGACTGCCTGCATCGTCACGAATTGTTTCGACGAATGCACTGCTGATCCGAACTCCCAAGCGTGTGGCGAGTGTCAGACGGCCAATGGCTGCGACGCCTCGCAAGACCAATGCGCCGGTGACCTCGGGACCGAATGTCAGTAGGGCGTTGAGGCCCAACAGCAGTGAAGGGCCGGGAGCGGCATAGGACGGTCCCGACAGAGTGCGCCTTTGCCGCCAGACGAGATTGACCAGCGAAGGCGAGGGCCATGACACCCTTCGCGGCCCTGATGACTAGAAGGCGGCTTTGACGGCGAGGTTGACTCCGAACTCGTTCACCGTGACATCGACCAGGTTCAACTGACCCGGCTGGGCCGGCGGGTCCGCGAACGAGGTCGGAAACAGGGCTCCGCCGAGCTGTCCCTTGCCGTGCGCGTAGCGAAACGCTACCGCGAAAGCCAGGTAGAAGCCGTCATCACCGAGGCTCGGAGGCGTCTCCCGATTGGCGAAATCGATGCCTGCGGTGGCGCCGTAGTAGTTGATCTTCGTATCCCCAAGCTCGTCGGGATTCGACTCTGGGCTGAAGTCGGTGAAGAACCCCAGGCCGACTTTCAACCGATCGGTGACGCGGAAAATCCCTCCGATGCGCACGTCGGCAGTCGTGCGCAAGTCGATTCCAACTCGGTCTTCCTGCAGGGGAAAACCAACGATGAGATCGAGCTCGATCCAGCCGAAGCGCTCGAGATAGGCGATGCCGAGTCGCGTCAGGCCACGCTCGACGCCTGCCCAGGTTCCACTGAGGTCGTCGACCTGGTTTCCGTCAAAGACCGGAGCACCGGACGGCGGCGACAGTTGCTGGGTGTTGGTCGTTTCTTCGTTCAAGTAGACCAAGTAACTGGGGGTCGCTGCCATCCAGCCGATCCGAAGCTTCGGAACCGGAGCCCATTGAAGGCCCGCTTTGAGCTGGAGACCTCCTCCATTGAGCGCCTGGTTGAAACTCCGGCTGAACGTGCCCCCGGCGCCGCCGGCATACGCGCCCGAAACGATCTCCGCCTGCCGCCTCGTCGCGATCACGATGTCGAAACCGCCACCGAGGAGAAACCTCTCACTCTTCTTCCAGGCGAGCGCCGAGCTCAGGTGGTAGAGCGTCTTCGTTTCGTCTCGACTCGCGAAGAACTCCGATGGCTCCGTGGCTCCATCGTCGGTGGCGACCTGGTCCTGAAGGAATCGAGTTACGGATCGCGAGAAAAAGAGCCCAACGCCCCAACGGAGCTGAGGGCGAGGAGCTGCGACGAAGGTGAGCGCGCGCGGGATGGCTTGCACCGCCGAGAACTCCCCCGAGCTCTGTTCCCCGGATTCGATCGAGAGCGCGCCGGGTGCGCTGATGACATTGTAGCTCAGCACGGCGCCGGTCAGGTCGACGGATCGGGCGTCGAGACGGGCCACGCCTGCCGGGTTGAACCACATCGCTCCCCCGGTGTGCACGTTGGCGACCACCGCGCCTCCGGTCAGCGCGACGTCGCTCCCGGCAACGACATCCTCGCTATTGCCTGCGTGCGCCCGATTCGGGTCCGCGAGCAAGAGCGCGAAAAGGAACCCTAGAGCGCGCCACATCACCTCGATACTAGACCCAAAGCTCCGGGTTTCGTGCAAAAACGCCATTTCCGGTCGAGCCTCCTTCTGCGATGCTCGTCCGCCCATCGCCGTGATCGGCGGTTCAGCTGATCGGCTCGAGGACGACGACGGGAATCACGCGATCCGTCCAGGTCTCGTAGCTGGCGAAATCGGCGTAGTGCGCGACGAGCTTGGGCCAGAGCCGGGCACGCTCATCGGCCCCTGCGGTGTGCGCTCGCATTTTCCTCTTGCGACGTTTGATCTGGACCTCGCAGTCGGGGTTGGTTTGCAGATTCTTGTACCAGAGCGGATCCTTCGGAAGGCCGCCTTGCGACCCGACGACGATGACGTTCTCGCCGTCTTCGATGAACAGCAACGGAGCCGTGCGCCGCTGCCCGCTCTTTCGACCGATCGTCGTCAGCAGCAGGACGGGTACGCCCCAGGGAAACGCAGCTCCGACCCGCCACTTCGAACCAAGCAGACCTCCGGTCCAGCGGTAGATGGCGACATTCACCTTGGACATCGTCTTGATGATCTTGCCCACGTAGGGCTTGTCGAGCCCCTCCGGCTTGGGTTTGATGGGGACCATTTCCATGCTCATGCGTGCACTTTAGCGGGGACGGTGCAGACGGCCACCGAACTCCCGTACCCCACTCGACCTGCCGCGCTCAGCGCTTACCCCGACGAAGAACCGTCAAATAGAGTTGATCGGCTGCGCGCACCGGAAGGGCTTCGAGGGCCGACCGAAACCGGTCCGGCTTCACGGAGTAGACGGGTTTCGGGTTCTTCGTGGTGAGCGCCGTTTCGATCACCTGCGCGAGCAGATCCGGGTCGCGCGCGTTGCCCGCGGCTTTGACGCCCAGGCCCTTGAGCTTGTGAAGGACGCCGGAGAATCGCTCGGACTCGGCGGCGGCGACACCGAACGCGTTCTCGATGCCTGACACCATGTTCGTTCGGAATGCACCCGGCTGAATCGTGACGACCCTCACGCCCACGAGCGCCAACTCGCGCCGCAGAGCCGTCGAGTAGGCCTCGATCGCGTGCTTGCTCATCGCGTATGGCCCGTTGAAGGGAGCGGCGCTTTGCCAGCCCGTCTCCGAGCTGATGTTCACGATGCGCCCCTTCGCCCGCTCGACCAGCGGGAAGAACTTCTTGTTCACGCGATAGGTACCCATGACATTGATGTCGAGGATCCTCCCGAGCCGTTCTTCTTCGATGTCGACCAAGGAACCGATCCCCATCACCCCGGCGAAGTTGACCACAGCGTCTAGGCCCTCCGTCCGGCTTGCAACGACCTCGAACGCGCTCTGGATGCTCTCGCCGTCCGTCACGTCCATCTCGACCGGTACGACGTCGGGGTCGTGCATCGACGCACGCAGCATCTCCTTGGAGATGTCCGCTTCGAATACTCGCCAGCCATTGGCGACGAGGCGCTCCACCGTGGCGTGACCGAGGCCGCCGCCGGCTCCGGTGATCAAGGCTGTCTTCTTATTCATGCGCTTCCCATACTGCTAGCTGCAACCCCATCGAGCTCAGTTCACCCTGCGCATCTGGTCGCCCCAGTACTGCGCGCGAAGCGCCTTCTTGTCGGGCTTACCGACGGCAGAAAGCGGAATCTGCGCGACGAAGTCCACGGACTTGGGTGCTTGTACCGCTCCCTTTGCCCCTTTCACGGCCGCCTTCAGCTCTTCAGCGAGCTCCTCGGTGCCTTCTTGCCCGGACTTGAGAACGACCACCGCTTTGACGGCCTCACCCCACTTCTCCTCCGGAACGCCGATGACGGCAACCATTGCAACCGCCGGGTGCGCCGAGATCACGTCTTCGATCTCCTTCGGAAACACGTTGAACCCGCCGGTGACGATCATGTCCTTCTTCCGGTCGACGATGTACAAGTAGCCCTCCTCGTCGAAACGGCCGACGTCGCCGGTGTGAAGCCATCCGCCAGCGAATGCGTCCTCGGTTTGCTCGGGAAGACCGTTGTAGCCCTCCATCACGAGGGGCGCGCGAACACAGATTTCACCGGGTTCGCCTTCGGCTACCGGGTTGTTGTCATCATCGAGAAGAGCGAGATGTACCCAAGGGCTTGGTCGTCCACAGGATGCGAACCGCTCGGGCCTACTGAGGTCGTGCTCCTTTCTCTTGAGGTGTGTGAGTGCCATCGGTGCCTCCGACTGGCCGAAGCACTGGAAGAAGATCTGCCCCCACTTCTCGACCCCTTCCTTCAGCCGAGCAGGGCTCATTGGGGAGGCGCCATAGAACAGCGTCTCGAGGCTCGAGAGGTCAGCCGTCTGCGCTCGCGGGTGATCGAGCAAGGGGTAGATCATGACCGGCACCAGAAACGTCGACGTGATCTTGTGTCGCTCCACTGCATCGAAGAACAGATCCGGGGTGAAGCCTTGCAGCGCCACGAACGCGCCACCCGCCTGGAGCGTGGGTACGACGAATGCGGCCGCCGCATGGGAAAGGGGCGTCGCGATCAGAAATCGGATTTCCTCCGGCCACTCCCACTCGGCCACCTGCACCATCGTCATGTAGGCCGCAGAACGGTACGGCTGTCGAACCCCTTTGGGCCGGCCCGTCGTCCCACCCGTGTAGACGATCGTGTTGAGGTCGTTGGCGCCGATATCGGGTGCCACCAAGGGCTTCGGCTCGAACCCGGCGGCCAGAGCGTTGAGGTCATCGCCTGCATCGCTGGGACCAAAGCCGAGGAGGTTCTTCAATCCAGGAACGAGCTCTTGGAGCTCCGCCGCCCGCTGACCAAAGTAGCCTGCATCGAAGACCAGCGTATCGATTCCTGCGTCCTCGAGGACGTACGCCTGGTCTTCAGCGGAGCCGAGCGGATGGAGCGGCGTGTTGCACGATCCGATCAGCATGTTCGCGCATAGGTTGTAGAGCACCTCGGGGCGATTCGCGGATAGGATCGCCGTTCGGGAGCCCTTCTCGATACCCTTCGACGCGAGCGCCTGAGCGAAACGGCTCGCATGGGCACGCACCTCGGCATACGTGATCGTCGCGTCGCCGAGAAACAGGAACGGTCGCTCGTCATAGCGGTTCAACCCGTCGATGATCAGGTGTGGAAGAAGAGGCATGTCGAACAGGCGGTCGTGGGTCATCTGGCGATCTCTCTTTCGGGGGCGAAGTGCTGAAGAATGAAATCCGCAACGGACTCGGTAAACGTATCGTTTCGATCGCCGGCGACCATGTGCGCGGCATCTTTGAGATCGACGTACTCCGCGTGCGGGACGTACTCGAGAAACTCTCGTGCGTTCTCTTCGGATACGACGTCGCTGAGGCGGCCACGGATGAGGAGCAGAGGAATGCGGATCTTCGCGGCGCCATCGAGACGTTCCTTAATCTCGGCCTGCGCGGCTTCCCCGTCCGACCAGTGGTCGGGGTTCCAGGAGCGGATCATCTCTGGATCCCAGTGCCAGCGATAGCGGCCGTCGTCCCCGAGGCGGAGGTTCTTGGCAAGCCCGCTCAGGTCGGTGCGGCGGGCACGATGCGGAAGGTACGACGCGATGGCGTCCGCCGCCTCTTCGAGCGAGGCGAAGCCGTCCAAGCCCTCGAGCATCCAATTGAGGATGCGCGTGACTCCGGCTGCTGACATCCGGGGAGTGGTGTCGACCAGGACCAAGCCTTTCGCCACTGGCTCGTCGGAGATCGCCTCGGCCTTGAGTGCGGAGATCCCTCCAAGCGAGGCGCCGACGATGATTGGCGGTTCCTCGAAGTGCTCCCGGAGCGCCAGGAGATCGCGGGCGAAGACCTCCAGCGTGTAGCCCCCCTCGCTCGACCATGTGCTGTCGCCGTGTCCGCGGTGGTCGGTACAGATCGTGTGGAAACCGAGCTCCGCAAGCGCCTTGGCTGCGCCGCCCCATGCGTGGCGGGTCTGCCCGCCGCCGTGCAGGAAGAGCACGGTCTGGTTCGCGGCGTCCCCGAACGTATCGGCGGCGATCGAGACGCCCGTCCGGAGCTCGAAACGCGTCGAAGGCTCGGGTCGGCTCAAGGCGATCATGTGTCCCTCTCTGCGGTCAGCGCATGAATGTCTGACACGATCTGGGATGCCACCTCGGGGTCGAGCCGATAGGTCGTCATCAGACTCAGTCGATCTACCCACGATCCGAAGCGGGCGACGAGCTTCGCGCCGATTTCCTGGGGCTCGCCGATCACCGCAAAACGCTCGCACATCTCGTCCGTGATCAACTGTCCCATCTCCAACCATCGGTTCTCTCGGGTCATCTGCCGAAGGGTCGGGTGGAGATCACCCCAGCCTTCGGCCTCGAGCGCCTTGGCGTAGATGGGAGTCGAGCCGTAGAAGGCGATTTGGAACCTGGTGCGCGCCAACGCTTCTGCGTAGGAGCGCTCATCGGCTCCCGTCGCGATCATACACTGCGCGGCAATCTTGAAGTCATCCCAGCTCCGCCCGGCCTTCGCGAGCCCATCGGCAAGGGCAGGGAGCGTCGTCTCGCGAATAAACGTTTCGGTGTGGAAGGGGATCACGATGAACCAGTCCGCGAGCTCCCCTGCCGTCCGAGTCATCGGCTTCCCGATCGCCCCCAGCATGATCGGCGGTGGTCCATGTGGATTGGGCTTCGGCGTAAACATCGGCTGCATCTTCGTGTGCCGGTAGTACTCCCCTTCGTACTGAAGAGGCTCTCCGCTCTGCCACGTGTGCTGGATCGCTCGGATCGCGCCGATCATGTCCCGCATGCGGGTCACGGGCTTGCCCCAGGGCATGCTGAATCGCTTCTCGATGTTCTGCTGAGCCTGCGTGCCCAATCCGAGAATGAAGCGACCCTTCGAGAGCATCTGCAGATCGTTCGCCTGGTACGCAAGCGTCAGCGGATTGCGAGCGAACGCGACCGCCACCTGAGTGCAGAGGGTCTGCGTCTCGGTATGCTCCGCCGCGATCACGAATGGCATGAAGCCGTCGCTCGAGCCTTCGAACGAGTAGATGCCGTCGTAGCCGACGTCTCTCAGCTCTTCGACCTTCGCGCGGACCTCTGACATGTCGTCGAAGATCAGGCCGCCGTCGACCGCCAATGGTCCCCTCGGCACAGGTCGCGTCGATTCTACGGTCATCGTCACTTGCCCATGAACCAGAGCTTTTTCATCCACGTTCCGTAGACGTACTTGACCAACTGGTCTAGCTCTTCTGCGGTCTTCTCGGTGTGCGGATACCAGTGTTGCTCGGTCTTGCGCTTCCAGCGATCGACGATGATCGGCTGCGGAAAGGTATAGCTCCGCAGCGCGCCCTTGCCGTTGACTTGTCCGAGGCCGCTTTCCTTCATTCCGCCGAACGGCGCCTCGAGAACGCCGTAGGCCGTCGACGCATCGTTGAGCTGCACGGAGCCGGTCTCGAGTTGCTTTGCGATCTCGATCCCCTTGGCGTCGTCGTTGGTCCAGACGCTGCCGCTCAAACCGTACTCGCTGTCGTTGGCGAGCCGAATGGCCTCCTCCTCGTCCCGTACGCGCATGATCGTCACGATCGGGCCAAAGGTCTCGTGTCGCATGAGGTCCATCGTGTGATCGGCGTTCTTGACGAGCGTGGGCTTGAAGAAGAGTCCGCCGTTCGTATCGGCCTCGCCGCCGACGGCGACATCGGCACCCTTGCTCTTAGCGTCCGCGATGTGCCTTTCAATGATCGGAAGCTGACGGTCCCAGAAGACAGCGCCGATTTCCGAGACTTCGTCGCTGCTGCTTCCCGCGTACCGCACTTCACGAACCTTCTCTTCGACCAGTCGTTCGAACTCGTCGGCGACGCTTTCGACGACATAGACTCGTTCTACGCCCATGCATACGTGCCCCGTGTTGAACATGGAGGTGAAGACGGCCCCGTTGGCGGCGCGTTCGAGGTCCGCATCCGCGCATACGATCATCGCGTCTTTGCCACCGAGCTCGAGCGTGCAGGGGATGAGCTGCTCGGCACAGGCGATCGCGATCTTTCGGCCAGTCCCTACGCTGCCAGTGAACGAGATCTTCTGAACCCCGGCGGTGACCAAGGCCGCACCGGTTTCTCCGTCGCCATGAAGCACCTGGAGCAGGTCTTCGGGAACGCCGGCTTCGTGGAAGATTCGAGCTGTCCAGTCGCCGGCGCGCGGAGCGACTTCCGAAGGCTTCAGCAAGACCGCATTGCCAGCGAGGAGAGCCTGAGTGGTCGGATTCACCGCGAGCGCGAACGGCCCGTTCCAAGGCGTGATGACACCAACGACTCCGAGAGGCCGATAGTGCATGATCAGCTTTTTCAGGGGCCGGATGAAGGCGTGTGTCTTTCGCACCTCGTCCGAAAGGTCACGAACCGTGCAGGCGCTCCAATGCGTGATCGCGTCGCATGCGGCGATGATCTCCACCATCAACGTCTCTGCGCGGGTCTTGCCCGTGTCTTGTCGGAGATCGTGGATGATCTCTTCGCGGTGTTCGACCAAGCTGTCCACGGCACCGCGTACGATGTCCGCTCGACGCTGTAGCGGGACCTTCGCCCATTGCTTCTGGGCGGTGCGGGCGCGCTCGAGCGCAGCGGTCACGTCTTCCTTCGTATTGACGGTGATTTCGTGGAAGGGCTGATTGTCCGAGGTGCTTCGAAGGCTCAAGCGACGGTGTCCGTCTGGGGTCGATTCGATCGGTTCGACGATTGCCATGGTGTTCTCCTGGGTCCGCTCAATCTTGGTCTAGGGAAAAGCTCGGCAGTGCACAGACCGGGTGGCGGTCGGTCAAGGCGTCTGCAACGCGCAGCGCAAAGCAACTCGGTAGCTCCGAAGGGAAGACCGTGATCCCGCTCGTCAAGAACAAGAGCACGGGTGGCGTAATGAGTCCGTTCAGCATCGTTCGCGCAAAGGCGATGCGCTCATCGGGTGCGTCGGGTGCGACCTCCCTCAGCCTCCGATGCACGATGAGCTCCCAGCGTACGAGCAGGTCGCGAAGCGGCTCTTTCGGGATGTCTTGCTGTGGCCCGAACATGATCGAAAACAAGAACTTCGCGGTATTGGGCTGCTGCTCCATGTTGGTGAGCGTGAAGTCGAGGACCCGCTTGCACACCTCGAAGGCTGAAGCGGCCGAACCGAGATGAGCCTCGAGCGCGTCGCAGTAGCTCGCGTATCGGTCGGCAACGAGCTCGACGAGCAGATTCTCCTTGCTACCGAAGAAGTGATAGAGGCTCGGCGGAGAGCTATGCGAGTCGCGGACGATGTCTCGCACGCTGGTGCCGGCGAAGCCCCTCTCGGCGAACAGCTTCTCCGCCGCATCGAGAATGGCTTCGCGCGTGCCCGCGGGCCGCTCCGAGGACGCCGTTTGTGCCTTGCTCGCCACGTCGTGTCCCTCGTTGCTCACTCCCCGGTGAAGATGAGCTTGCGTTTCTCCATGTCCGAATCCCACTTTGCACTCTTCATCAAGTTGTTCTTCTCGCAGCGATCGAACGTGCAGATCGTCACATGTCGTCGTTTTTCCTGTAGAAAGTGGGGCTCGCTCATGTCGGGGCTCCAACTTGTGCCTGAGAAGAGCTGGACTATAACGAACGTTACATCTAGGGGCAAGCATGTCAGAGAGTGAACTGTTGAATCGGGCCTTGCCGCTGCCCTGCGGCGCCGTCCTGCAGAACCGAATCGCCAAGGCCGCGATGAGCGAGCACCTCGCGAATCGTCGTCAGTCCCCGAGCCCAGGGCTCATCGAGCTCTACCGGGCCTGGTCTCAAAGTGGCGCCGGCCTGCTGATCACGGGCAACGTGATGGTCGACCCGACCCACCTCGAGAGCCTTCGAAACGTGGCAGTTCGTCCGAGCCTCGACCTGGACGCCCTCCGCCGCTGGGCGCAAGCCGGCACGCAGGCCGGAAACCACTTGTGGATGCAGCTCAACCATCCCGGTCGGCAGACCCCGGCGAGCGTTCATCCCGAGCCCCTTGCTCCTTCGGCAGGCGAAGCCGTCGACCTCTTCAAACGTCTGGGCGCATTCGCGACGCCGCGCGCGATGAGCTCCGACGAGATCAGCACGGTGATCGAAGCCTTCGCCCGCGCGGCGCGTCTCGCGAAGGAGGCAGGCTTCACCGGCGTTCAGGTTCACGGCGCACATGGATACCTGGTCAACCAGTTCCTCACCCCCCTCGTCAACAAGCGAACGGACGAATGGGGTGGCCCCAGCATCGAGCAGCGAGCGCGCTTTCTGCGCGCGGTGATTCGAGCGATCCGCGGTGCGGTCGGTCCCGAGTTTCCGATCGGGCTCAAGCTCAATTCCACCGACTTCAAAGACGGAGGCTTCGACGAGCAGGAGTCGATGCGCGTGCTCGAGATGATGCAGGAAGACGGTGTCGACCTCGTCGAGATCTCTGGAGGCAGCTACGAGGCCCGCGCGATGTTCGACGGCGCCGATGAGCCGCGGTCGAACGAGGTCTTCTTCTTGGACTACGCCGAGAAGGCTCGGGCGCGCGTAGACATCCCCTTGATGGTCACCGGGGGGTTTCGTACTCGTGCCATCATGGAGGAGTCGTTGCGGTCGGGATGGCTCGACGTCGTCGGGATGGCGCGACCCTTCACCCAGAACCCGCGCGTCGCCGCCGACCTGATCTCCGGCGTCCTCGACAAGGCGGCCGACCCACCGCCGGTGTTCGGGCTGTCTCGTCTAAAGGGCGCCGGCGCGGCCGGGATGAGCGTCGTTCAGATGGCCCTGATCTCGCGAGGCGAGGATCCCACCGGCCGATTCGCTGGCCTGCGCGCGCTTGCCGCCGTCCTTCGACACGAGCTTGCCGGACTGAAACGCGCTAAGAATGCGCCCGTGCGAGCCTGAGGATGAGCGAGTTGGGTAGATGTTTGGTGACCGGCGCCGCCGGCTTTCTCGGAAGCCATCTGGTGCGCCGTCTCCTCGACGAGGGTCATTCGGTTCGAGCACTGATCCGCAACACGCCACTCGAGCTCGAGCACCCGAAACTCGAGATCGTGCGTGGCTCGGTCGAGGATCGCGATCGAATGGCCGAGGTCTGTGAAGGCGTCGACACGCTGTTCCACACGGCCGCGCTGTTGGCCATGCTCGGCGGGTCCGCAGCCTCGAAGACCTATCGCGACCGAGCGTACGCCGCGAACGTTGGAGGGGTCGAGAACCTTCTCTCGGGTTGTGAGGCTCACGGCGTGAGCCGCTTCGTCCACACCAGCACGGTGGACGTCTGCTTCAACTCCGAGGTCGACCTCGACATGAACGAGCACACTCCGTACGCGACGAACATGAGCTGCCTCTACACCGAGACCAAGATCGAAGGGGAGAAGCGCGTCCTCGATGCGAACGGCAGCAACGGGCTGCTGACGACCGTGCTTCGCCCCGATGGCATTTACGGCCCCGGCAACAACGTCATGCTCGACGAGATGTTCGAGCAGGTCAGCAAGGGTCGCCTGGTAGCGACGATCGGTTATCCGGGCGCCGTGCACGATCACATCTACATCGACAACTTGGTGCACGCCCACATTCTCGTCGCGAAGCGCCTCGTCTCCGGAAGCCCCGTGTCCGGCAAAGCCTATTTCGTCACCGACAATCAACCGCGGCCGCTGTTCGAGTTCATGCGCCCATTGATCGAAGGCATGGGGTACAAGATGCCGCGCATCGACATCCCGTACCGACCGGTCCTCGGTGTCTTGCGGCTCTGGCAGTACCTGCATTTCAAGGTCGGCATTCCTGCGCCTCCGTTCACGCCGCACGAGGTGCGCAAGCTCGCGATCTCTCACAGGCCGAGCAGCGAGGCCGCGCAACGCGACTTCGGATATGCGCCCATCGTCGACCCGGAGGACGCGATGGCGCGCTGTCTCGCTCACTACCGAGAACGGATGGACAGCGTTCGAGCGCTGAAGTCCGGATAGCGCGCCCGATCGTTGACCGCTTCGGCCGATACGGCTATCCCCGGCCCGACCACGTGCCCGTCTTGTGGACCGAAGGAGACCGTTGATGCGCCGCCTCGCTGTATACTTTTGCCTCGTGCCCCTGGCCACGATCGCCGCCTGCGGCAGCGACAGCGCCTCGACCGAGAAATGCACCGCGGAGAGTACCTTCGAGGTCGTCCATTCGGTGTTCGACGAGCGCGGATGCACCGCGAGCGCATGCCACGGTGCGCCCGCGGCAGACGCGGCAGCGGGTCTCGATCTTCGTCCAGAGAGCCTCTACGGGAGCGTCGTCAACGTCGCCGGGAAGTCCGGTCCGTTCGCGCTCGTCTTCCCAGGGGATGAGGAGTTCAGCCTTCTCTACCTCAAGCTCGCTGCGAAGACGCTCGGCACCGACATCGCATCGCTCGGCATATCTGGCACTCCAATGCCCTCGACGGCGGATCAGCTCAACGAGGAAGAGCTCGAGGTCGTTCGCGCTTGGATCCGAGGTGGCGCGCCGCGCACCGGCGTCGTCGCCGAAGCCGATGGTCTTCTTGGTTGCAGCTCGTCTGACCAGGCCACGCCGAACAAGATCGCTCCGTTGCCGCCTCCGGCCGATGGCGAAGGTGTGCAGTTCTACTCGGGTGGCTGGCCGCTCGGCGCGGAATCCGAAGACGAGGTCTGTTACGTCACCTACTACGACTACGCCGACCGGATCCCTGCGGATGCGACCATACCCTGCCCGGACGAGTACGGCGGACCGAACCGCGACTGCTTCACCTACAAGAACCTGCTCCTCGCCCAGGATCCGCAGTCACACCACAGTGTGGTCGAGACCTATACACCCACGGCCGAGAACGCCAACGAGTGGGACCCGAACGACCCCTCGTGGAAGAACTGGACCTGCCTCGGGGGGGCCAAAGCGGGCACGGCCTGCGATCCCAAGGATGCGGACTTTTGCGGCGAGCGCTCCGTCTGCGCGACGCCTCCGGAGACCTCGATCGGTTGCACGATATACAGCAACGGACCGCCGGATCTCGGATCCTTCCTCGGATTCTTTGGGTTGGAAGCAACACGCAAGAGCGTGCTCATCGCGCAGGAAGCCACCTTCCGCGATGACTTGGTCGAAGGCGTCTATGGTGTGCTACCCGTTGCAGGCTTCACGGTCTGGAACAGCCACTCCTTCAACCTCACGCAGCAGGACACCGAAGTCGAGCAGTACCTCAACCTCGAGTTCGCCGGCGATTCGGAGCGTCGATACCAGCGGCGCGACATGAGCATTCTCGAGAACATCTTCTCGATGGGTGACATCGCGCCGTTCACCAGCCAGGAGGTGTGCGGCACCTTCACGTTGCCGAAGGGGTCCCGCATTCTCACGCTCACGACGCATACGCACAAGTTCGGACGCGACTTCCGTGTTTGGTATCCGCCGAACGATTCTTGCTCAGCCGGCCCCGACTGCCCGGCGCCGGAACGCGAGCCCGACTACCGAAGCTTCACGTATCAGGACCCGCTCTACCAACGCTTCGATGAGAACAACGCGCTCGAGCTCGACTCGGACGATCCCCGCGAGCGAACCTATCGGTACTGCGCGATCTACGACAACGGCGCGACGAATCCTTCGGAGGTTCGAAGGCACTCCACGCGCGCGCGCTCGAATGCCTGCTCATTCGCCGAGCTCTCCCGGGGCTTCATTGGCGAGTGCGGCTGCGGCCCGGAGCTCCGCGCCTGCTACGGAGGCCCCAACGAAGGGATGGCCTGCAACGGCGATGACACGATCTGCGGGGAGGGCGGCGTCTGCGATGCCTGCCCTGTCTGGGGCGGCGTGACCACCGAGGAGGAGATGTTCGCGATCCTCGGCTCGTACTACGTGATCGAGTAATTTCCTTCATAATTTCAATCCGTTGATGCCCTCCACGGGCGGCCAGCGATCGCTGGGCCGTTCCCGGTGAAACGCGGATCAATCGGGCGACTTCCGTGCGGAAATCCCCCGCAAACCGTACTCCCAGGCTTTTTCGATCAAAGTCCTTGACCACTCTGGGGAAGGCCGCTAAAGAAGGCGTCCCTTGGCGGTCGAAGGCGGGGATGGGAACCAACAAAACGGAGTAGTTTTCAGGGCTTAGCCCGAAACACGCTTCGGATTGGGTTTGCGGCGAAGGCTTCGAACGCTCTTTGACAGTTTGCGAGAATACACGGGGCACTAGCTCAGGTGGTTAGAGCGCACCCCTGATAAGGGTGAGGTCGCTAGTTCGAGTCTAGCGTGCCCCACCGGCTTGTCTTTTTGCGCCAGCTCCGGCTTACCTCCTCGGGCCTACGCTGCGAGCTACGG
>CBDUCC010000061.1:0-13788 GCA_965365555.1 uncultured Myxococcales bacterium
GGTCGCAAGGCGCGCTTCGATGCCACTACTGCGACTTTCACCGGCCCCTGCTGGCTCCGTGTCCGTCCTGCGGAACCAGCGAGTACGAGCATCTCGGCGTAGGAACCGAGCAACTCCAACAAAGCGTGGAAGAGAGCTTTCCCGCTGCCCGCGTGGCACGACTCGACCGCGACACGGCGTCCGGCGAAGGTGTCGAGGTGGTCCTCGACCGCCTACGGAGGGGCGAAGTCGACGTGTTGGTGGGCACGCAGATGGTCACCAAGGGCCACGATATCGCCGGGGTCAGCTTGGTCGGTGTGGTTCTCGCGGATCAGAGTCTCGCATTTCCCGATTTTCGAGCGTCCGAGCGAACCTTCCAGCTTCTGGCTCAGGTGGCAGGACGTGCGGGTCGTGCAGACACGCCGGGAGAGGTGGTCCTGCAAACCTATCAACCGGATCACCCGGCCGTTCGTCTTGCCGCGGCGCACGACTACGAGCGGTTCTACTCGGTGGAAGTCGAGAGCCGGCGTGAGGTCGGCTACCCACCATTTGCACGCCTCGTGACCGTACGAGTGCATGCCGGCGCCGAAGACGAGGCGCGGAGCGCGACGAATCGACTTGCCGAGACGGCACGTCAGCATGTGGCGGTCCAACAAGGCGCGGTTCAGGTTCTCGGGCCTGCGCCCGCGCCGCTCGCGCGTCTACGGGGCCGCTATCACTATCGCCTCTTACTCAAGTCGCCCGATCGGAAGCTGCTTCGTCAAGTTGCCGCGCTGCTCGCCGCTCGGATCGACCACGGGCTCGGGCCGGCTCACGCCAGCTTAGACATCGACCCGCTCTAAGAGGATGAGCGGGATGTTTCGCTCCACGTTCTTCTTGTAGTCGCGCCAGTGCGGGTTGTAGCGTTCCGCCTCGGGCCAAATCTCTGCATACTCGGACTCGCTGGCTGCACGCGCGGATACCTCGCTCTTCGAACGGCCTATCTGAATCGTTGCGCGCGGATCTGCTTGAAGGTTGAGCCACCAGGCCGGGGGCGACTCCTTGCCACCGTTGGACGCATAGACGACCCGACGGTCGCCCAAGGGCATGTAGACCAGCGGGGTCGTTCGCTTCAGTCCGGATTTGCGGCCGGTCGTGGTCAAAAGCAGCACCTTGCGACCAAGCCCCACCGTACCGACGAACCGGCCTCCGAGCCTCTGGTAGAGCTTGGTGTGAAGGCGTCCGAAGAGGCGCCAGTCACGCCCGCTCATTCGGCGGCTTCCTGCGTGCTTTCCGGCCTCTCTTGCGCGGCCGCATCCTCGGCGGCGAGGAATCCGAACGTCAGCGCAGGTCCGATCGTTCCTCCGGCGCCCGGGTAGGTGCGTCCCATGACGGAGGCCGTCGAGTTTCCGGCCGCGTACAAGCCGGCGATCGGGGCACCATCGTCTCGCAGGACGCGGGCGCGTGCGTCGGTCACCAGGCCACCTTTGGTGCCGAGGTCACCCGGGTAGATCTGGACGGCGTAGAACGGTGGGGTCTCGACGGGACCGAGGGAGCAATTGGGCTTCACCGCGGGGTCACCGTAGTACCGGTCCTGCGCGCTCCAACCTCGATTGAAGTCCGGATCCTCGCCCGTCAGCGCGTGCTCGTTGAAGCGTTGAATCGTCGACTGCACCGTGTTCGCCGGAATCTTCAGTTGTTCGCAGAGCCCTTCGATCGAATCGGCTTTGAAGAGGTAGTTTCCGTCACGATATCGGCGCGGCACCTGCTTGTCGGGCATCACCTTGCCTGGGGCGATCGGCCCGGCGATCGATGACCTTCGGTAGCTCGCGTCGAAGATGTGGTACCAGCGCGGGTCCGAAGTCCCGGTCTTGGCGACGTCGTCGTACATCCCGTTGACCACGTCGATGTATGGCGCGGCCTCGTTCGTGAAACGCTTCCCGTCTTGGTTCACGAACAATCCGTGCGGCAGGCTCTTTTCCACCACGAGGACCCAGGAAAATGGCGACTTCGGCACTAGCGAAACCGGCGTCCACCAGGCCTCGTCCATCAGGCCGAGTCTTGCGCCGGCGTCTATCCCCATTCGGATCGCATCGCCGGTGTTCGAAGGCGTTCCTGCAGTCCACTCGGTGGTGATCGGGTGCCGCTGGTACTGCTGTCGCATCTCCAGGTTTCGCGAAAATCCGCCGGCCGCTAGAACCACTCCGCGCTTTGCTTGCACGCGAATCCGCTCGCCCTCCTTGTTGATGACGGCGCCGACCACCCGGTCGCCCTCGAACAGGAGCTCCTCGACCCCGGTGTTGGTCCACGCGGGGATCTGGCGCTCTTTCATCGAAAAGAGGAGTCGGCCCATCAGGGAATTTCCTGCGCAAAGCTTCGTGTCCCGTCCCCAGCGCTTGCGTTTGAAGTGCCGCAGCATGTAGAGAAACATCTGCCAAGCCATGAAGAGCATGGTCTTGAGGCCGACTCCGATCGCGGCCTGCGCTTCGCGAGCCGTGATGCCGAACTTCCCGAGAATCTGGGATTGCGGGTGGGGCCGACGGAGGCGAAGCAAATCCTCTCGGAGCTTCGAACCGTCGAACGGCACCGGGTCCATCGACCGGCCACCGGGACGTCCGCCGGGCGCCTCGGGATAGTAGTCGGTATACTTGGCCAGCGGAACGTAGCGAACCTCGGTGCTCTCGTGAAGGTAGGCCAGCACCCGCTTGCTCTCCCGGATGTAGAGCCAGAGCATGTCATCGGGCACTTCGCCCTTCGTGATGTGCTTCAGGTAGGTGAAGCCATCCTCGTCGGAGTCCGCGATGCCTTCCTTGACCATCCCCGGGTTGTTGGCGACCCAACAGACACCGCCTGACATGGCGGAGTTTCCGCCGAAGAGATCGCTCTTTTCGACCAGAAGCACGTCGAGCCCGAGGTCGTGTGCGCGGATCGCCGAGCTCATTCCGGCGGCCCCACTTCCCATCACCAACAAATCGACTGTACGGTCCCACTCCGCCATCGCGGCGCTCCTTTACTACCCATGCTTTCGGGAAGTAGAACATGTTCTAGCCTGCCTCGGCTGTCAATCCCTGCATCTTGCGATTCGAGGCCCCAAGCGCTAGGAAACATTCGTGATTCGGCCCATTCTTTCGTACCCGGACAAACGGCTCCGAGAGCCCGGCAAGGACGTCGAGGTCTTTGACGACGAGCTGCGCGCGCTGATCGACGACATGGCTGAAACGATGTACGCGGCCCCGGGGGTGGGGTTGGCCGCTCCCCAGATCGGCGTCTCCAAGCGGCTCTTCATCGTCGACGTCGCCACCGCTGACGATGAGCCGAGTGACCTGCGCGTGTTCATCAATCCGGAGATCGTGGCTCTCGAAGGGGAGACCACCTTCAATGAGGGCTGCCTTTCCTTTCCGGGTGCGACCGAGGAGATCGACCGGGCGGAGAGAGTGACGGTCCGCGCGCTCGATCAGGAAGGCAATCCATTCGAGCTTGAGGCCGACGGCCTACTCGCCATCGCCATCCAACACGAAAACGATCACCTCGACGGCAAGTTGATGATCGACCACCTGAGCATCTTGCGACGCCGCCTTCTGCACCGGGCGATGACCAAGCGCGCCGCGGTCGACGCCGCGCAGTAGAGCCGTGCGTTCCATCTTCTTTGGCAGCCCGGAGTTCGCGGTGCCCTGCCTCGATGCCTTGCACTCGATGAGCGAGGTGGTGGCCGTCGTCTCGCAGCCCGACAAGCCAGCGGGACGGGGGCTTGCCCTGCGCCCTCCAGCGGTCAAAGTGCGGGCGCTCGCGCTCGGCTTGGAGGTGTGGCAACCGACGAAGGTGCGCACCGTCGAGTTTGCGGAACGGCTACGTGCGCTCCAAGCCGACGTCGGAGTCGTCGTCGCGTACGGGCGCATTCTTCCGAAAAGGGTTCTCGATGCGCCCCGCCTCGGCTGCGTCAACGTGCACGCTTCGCTTCTGCCCAGGTGGCGCGGCGCGGCGCCCATCCAGTGGTCGATCGTTCACGGCGACACCGAGACAGGGGTCACGCTCATGCAGATGGACGAGGGCATGGACACCGGTCCGCTGCTGGCGAAAGCGACGATTCCCATCGAGCCTGGCGACGATGCCGGGACGCTCAGCGAGCGGCTCTCGCGCATGGGTGCGGAGCTCTTGACCAAGGAGCTCCCGCGCTACGTCGCTGGCGCGCTCCGACCCGAGCCGCAAAACGAGACCGACGCCACGATGGCTCCGATGCTTCGCAAGGAAAACGGACGCATCGATTGGGCGCAGAGCGCTGAGGCCGTGCACAACCAAATCCGGGGCATGAACCCTTGGCCGGGCGCCTACAGCTCGCTGGGGCAGCGTCGCATCAAGATTCATCGTGCGGTTCCCAGCACGCTGGATCCCGAGGGGGCGAGTCCGGGGGAGGTGACGGCGCTCGACCCCGAGGGGATCTTGGTTGCCTGCTCTCGTGGGACCCTGGAGATTCAAGAGCTACAGGAAAGTGGCCGAAAACGAGTCGATGCACGCTCGTTCATCAGTGGACGGCGGGTTGCGGTGGGCGACCGCTTTTCCCATGAAGGGTCGGCATCATGAAGATCTACACGAAAACCGGCGACCGGGGTGAGACGGGGCTCTTTGGTGGCGACCGAGTCTCGAAAGCGTCGCTTCGCGTCGAAACCTATGGCGAAGTCGACGAGCTCAACAGTGCCGTTGGCTGGGCCCGGCTCGCGATGGAGAACGCCGAGCTGGATGCCCTCCTCAACCAGATCCAGAACGACCTCTTCGAAGTGGGGGCAGAGCTCGCGTCGACGCCCGAACGCAAAGAGAAGGGTTCGATGCCCTTGATCGAGGAGTCGCAGGTCGGGGTGCTCGAACGTGCGATCGACCAGTACGACGAGGGGCCGCCCGCTCTCACCTCGTTCGTGTTGCCGGGCGGAAGCGAGGGCGCAGCGAGGTTCCATTTGGCTCGATGCATTTGCCGGCGTGCAGAGCGCTCTCTCGTCGCTCTCGGCGAGCGGGAACCGGTTCGAGGCGAGCTCTATCGCTACATCAATCGGCTGAGCGATCTCCTGTTCACGCTTGCACGCTACGCGAACCACGCCTTAGGTGTTCAAGACATCCCTTGGAAAGGGCAGGGCGGCTAAGGCTCGACCTCGCGCCTCATCGTCTCGATCAAGTCGTAAAGGGCGGCGCGCTCTGCCGCTAGCTTGGCAACGATGCTCGCGCCGAAGCGACGCTTCGCGCGAATCTTGATGGAGGTCCAAGTGCTCCGAACCAGCTCGACGTAGACCAGCGCCAACGCGCCCCCCAAGGCGCCCAGGAGGAACGTGGTGATCCCTGCGGCCCAGGGCGCACGCGGAATGCCCTCGAGCGTCTGGTGCGCTTCGAGCTGGCCAAACGCCACGGCGAGCGCCGCTACGAGCCAGGACAGCGGGAAGAGCACCAACCCGGCGATCAACTTGATGGTCGCCGTATCCTTGTGCTGCTTCGACATCGCCTTTGCGATTGGTTTGATCAACAGATAGGCCGGCGCGTTGATGAGAAAGCCGAGGAGGAGCACCGGCGGGAACACGACAAAGACGACGGCCGCTTGAAGAGCAAGCAGCAGTGGGAGCCACTTCGAGTCGATCTTCGGAGGCGCCTCGAGGTCCTCGTCCTCCAATTTCATCTCGTGAAGTGCCCGGTCGTAGGCTGCGACCCGGTCGATGAGGGCCTCGGTGCCGATGGGGTCACTCGCGAGTCTGGCATAGTAGCCTCTCCAAACGCGTGACATCCCGAGCTTCCGCTCCGCGATGTCGGCCGGTTCCAGGGACACGGCCTGACGTTTGGCTTGCTCGGCTCGCATGATCGAGCGGACGCGATTCATCCACTGGTTCAACTCCCAGCTCTCCGTCGCGTGAGTCACCTCGCGCAGGACCGGTTCGAGCAGATCCGTGAGCTCGGCGCTTCGTGCGCGGAGCTCTTCCTGATCGTCCTCATCGATCGGCGTGAGGAGCTCGTGCGGGATCGCAATCGGCGCGTGATACTCCACGAGAACGCTCGAACGAAAGGTCGTCTTCTCGTCGTAGTGAAGCCCCACCGGGATGATGACCGGCGGCCGCCCGTGCTCCGCGCAGAGTTGACGGGCCCGATAGAAGAGTCGCGCCGCGCCGGTCTTGAGCTCCTGAAGGAAAGGATCATCGTGGCTGACTCCCTCGGGAAAGAGCGAGGCGAATCCGCCCTCGCAGACCGCCGTCGCCAGCGCGTCGAGGCTCTTCTGATTCGCAGCTCTTCGCGCCTCCGTGCTGGTATCCTTCATGTCCGAGGCCCGATAGATGGGGACGGTTCCAAGCGCCTTCATGACTCGGCCGACGACGGGCCAGGAGAACAGCCCGTGCCTTGCGCCGAATACGACCGCTCGGGGGCAGGTGCTGATGATCAGCGCCGGGTCGAGTAGACCGTTCGGGTGCCAGGCGATGAGGATCCCTCCTCCCGACTGAGGCACATGCTCCGTCCCCGTGACCTCCATTCGCCCGAAGAAGAGGCCGAGTAGGAAGCCCACCAGCCACGCAGCTCTCTCCCTCGAGGTCTCCACCCCGTCGATCGTATCGCGACGCCCATGCGACTGTCCCCTTTTGCGAAAGCGCGCTACACCGGGCCCCATCATGATGAAGCGCGGAGTCGCCGTCGTGTCGTGGCTTCTTCTTGCCGCGCTCGCTTTCGGTTGCAGCAAAAAAGGACCGGATGAGGTCGTTGTGGAGGCACGGGTTAGCCCGACCGAGACCTCGACCTCTGACTCGTCCGAGTATGTCGGTACGGAGACCTGCGCCGAATGTCACGAAGCAGAGCACGCGAAGTGGCTCGGGTCACATCACGATCTCGCCATGCAGCGAGCCACCGAAGAGACAGTGCTCGGCGATTTCAAAGATGCGAAGGCGCGCTACTATCGCGAGACTTCGCGTTTTTTTCGTGAAGGCAACCGATTCGTCATCGAGGCGCTCGGAGCAGACGGGAAGCCGGCGCGATTCCCGGTCCTCTACACTTTCGGTGTCGAGCCCATGCAGCAGTATCTGGTCGAGGTAGAGCCCGGTCGCCTCCAGTCGTTCCCCTTCGCCTGGGACACCCGACCGGAGGGCGAGGGTGGCCAGCGCTGGTTTCATCTCCAACCCGAGGAGTACATCGAGCCTGGGGATCCGCTTCACTGGACGGGGCCGAGCTACAACTGGAACCATGCTTGCGCGGATTGTCACTCCACCGCGGTGAACAAGAATTACGATCGTGCGACGCGGCGGTACGCGACGGAGTACTTCGAGATCGACGTGGGTTGCGAGGCCTGCCATGGACGCGGGTCGCAGCACGTAGGGCTGGTCGAATCGGAGGCGGACCCGCTTCCACCCGGCGCCGGGTTCGAGCGCCGGTTTCCAACGCCGGCCGAGCGCGTCTGGGCTTTCGAGGAAGGGCGTGACATCGCGGTGTTGACCTCTGGCCAGAGCACCGAACCCGAATTCTGCGCGCCTTGCCACTCTCGTAGAGCGGACCTCGGTGGTGCACATGCACGCTACCGTGACCGCTATCGGCTTTCGGCACTCGACGAGATGCTCTACTTCGACGACGGTCAGATCAAGGACGAGGTATACGTCTACGGGTCGTTTTTGCAGAGCAGGATGCACGCTGCGGGGGTCGTCTGCAGCGACTGCCATGACGGACACAGCTCGGAGCTTCGCGCCGAAGGCAATGCTCTTTGTACGCGCTGTCACAAGGCCGCGGTATACGATGTACCCCGGCACCATTTTCACGAAGCGGGCGGCGAGGGCAGTCGTTGCACCGACTGCCACATGCCGAAGCGCCCGTACATGGTGCTCGACTACCGCGGCGACCACCGGTTCGGCTTGCCCCAGCCCGCACTTTCCGCCGCCGTCGGTGCACCGAACGCCTGCACGCAGTGCCACCAGGGCAAAAGTATCCAATGGGCCGAGAGGCAGATCGATAAGCACTTCGATAAGCGCGCTGCTCACCCATTCGCCACCACCTTCCATGCTGCTCGTCATCAGCAGCCCGAAGGCGAGCCCGGGCTCGTCGAGTTGGTGGCGGCGGGAACGGCGCCGGCGATCGTACGTGCGACGGCGCTACTCGAGCTTCGGTTGTTGAGCTCGCCGGCGCTCCCCGCTCTGTTGATGCGCGCCGCGAGTGACAAGAGCGCGGTGGTGCGTCGAAGCGTTGCGGTCGCCGCCCGGGATCTGCCACCCGAGCAACGAGTGGAGATCCTGAGACCGCTGCTCCGGGATCGCGCACGGACCGTGCGGACCGAGGCCGTTGGAGCGATTCTCGGGACGGATGCGCGCGCCTGGCGAGCGACCGACAAGGAGGCACTCAAGAGAGCGACCACCGAGTACCTCGCCGCACGCTCCTTCAACGCCGACCGCGGTGAGGGCTTGGTTGATTTGGCGCATGTCGCGGCGCTCTCCGGTGACTTCCAACACGCCGAGGCGAACCTACGTGAGGCTCTCGAGGGCGATCCGACTGTCTCTGCCGCCTATGTGAACCTGGCGGACCTCGATCGGGGTCAGCGACGCGATGAGGATGCCGAGGCGACTCTTCGTCGCGCTCTCGGGATGGCGGCGGACCGTTCGGCGGTCGAGTTCTCACTCGGACTCACCTTGGTGAGGCTCGGCCGGCATGACGAAGCGCTGGCATTTCTCCGTCGCGCGTACGAGACACGTCCCGAAACGATGCGCTTTGGATACGTCTATGCGGTGGCGCAATTCGACACGGGGAGGCAGGCGGCTGCGCTGCGAACCCTCGAGCAGATTCACACGCGCTATCCGGCGAACCGGGACGTCTTGCAGCTGCTCGCCGGCTACAATCAACAGCTTGGCCGTGCCGAAGTAGCGAAGACCTCCGCCGCCAAGCTCGACAAGCTCAACACCCGTTTCTAGCCGGGGGACAGGTAGCCCCTCCAAGAACGCAGTCATTCCCATCGCTTCGAGTCCCGAATGCGAATTCTTCCAGCGCCCTGAAAATTCGCGATCGGCTCTGCAAGGTGTTGGAATTATGTTGATTTCGAAGGGGCTGCGTGTCCCGCTGGCGTGGTAGGCTCGGGGCGTGCTCGGCGGTCGGGTTGCTGTGG
The DNA here is from genome assembly GCA_965365555.1 of uncultured Myxococcales bacterium. Taxonomy (GTDB): domain Bacteria; phylum Myxococcota_A; class Polyangia; order Polyangiales; family Houyiibacteriaceae; genus SG8-38. The sequence continues at coordinate 9,050 of CBDUCC010000061.1, forward strand.
CTGTGGGAGCCGTGTGCTTGTCCCTCGTGGGAGTCGTGGGGGCGGCTCGCGCGGACGAGAGCTCGACGCTGCCCCAAGAGCCGAGCGGCGAATCGCTTGCCGTCGTCAGGGTATCTCAGGCGATCGAGTCGACACGGCGCCAACTCCAAACCGGCGGAACCGCTACTGCCCTCGAGTTCGGTGACACGAGCGACTGGCTCCAAACCACCTCGGGCGAGTGGGTACGTGGCAGCATCGACTGGATGCGTGACGACATCATGGAGTTCGACAGCGAGGAGTTCGGCCCCCTCGAGATCAACATCCGCGAGGTGGCCGCCCTTCATGCGCCGGTCGCGAACACCTATGTCTTCACGGACCGGACCTCGGCGTTTGGCCCGGCGATGATGACCCCCGAGGGCATCGCCGTCGAGACCGTAGACGGCATCGTGGTCCGCCCCCAAACCGATCTCCACCGCATCGTAGAGGGCGGAGACCGCGAGATCGATCATTGGTCTCTGATTCTGGACCTTGGGCTCGGACTCAATCGGGGCAACAGCAATCAGGCCGACGTGAACATGCGACTCGGAATCACCCGGGAAGACCAGAAGACTCTCACCGAGCTCAACTATCTGCTCAACCTCGGCTACGCGGACCGCGAAGTGAACGTGAGCCGGCACGTTGTCACGTTCGCGAATCGCGTCTGGCTCACTCGTCGATGGTATGTGGAGCCCATAGTCGGTCAGCTGCTGAGCGATCGCTTCCAAGACATCCGCTTCCGTGCCCAGCCGGCAGCCACCGGTGGCGTGCGCTTCCTTCGAATCCCGAGCAAGGCCCTCTGGGACCTCGCGCTCGGATTCGGCTACCAGTATCTGCGCCTCTCAGATCCATTCCCGACGATCGACAATCCTCGGCACGACGGACTGACTCGATTCGCGACCCGAGCGCGCTTCGATTTCACCGCGGATGTCTACCTGACGTTCGATTGGGTCACGAATCTCACCTTCACCGAGGTTCGCAACACCAATCACACGGGATTCGCTGAGCTCTTCTTCGAGGTAACGAACATTTTGCACGTGCAGGCCTCGTTCCTGTATCTCAGGACAGAGGAGCCCCCGACCCGTGTGGACGGGAGTACCCCCTCGAAGAACGACTTCTTCTTCACTCTCGGAGTTTCTCTTCAGCTCGGCTGAGGCCGGCTCAGACCGGCCGCCCCGCGAAGAGGGTTTCTCGTCCAGCTCAGTCCGCCGTGGGGGGCGGAAGGTGGCCGACTTTCACGTAGATCAAGCAGCCGTCGCGCGAGAAGGGACGGTGTTGGCTCGCGTGCGGACTGCGGATCCAGGTGCCGGCGGGATAGTCGCCAAGCTCGTCGGAAAAGGTGCCTTCGAGAACGAGGATCTCCTCACCCCCCATGTGCATGTGCGGATGAAACTCCGTCCCTGGTTCCCATCGAACCAAGGCTACGCTCTCCCCACGAAACTCGTGGAGAGGTCGCACGGAGAGCCCTGGAACCGCGCCGGGAACAAACGGAGCGTGCCGAGTTTCGATCCGGACGGGTGTTCGGTCGTCGAGGTCGAATTGCCGAAGCTTCACGAAAATCGTGCAGCCGTCGATGGTGAAAGGAGTGTGGCTCGAGCCGGGCGGGTTTCTGACGTAGCTGCCCCTCGGATAGTCGCCGTGCTCGTCCGAGAACGTTCCTTCGAGCACGAGGAATTCCTCGCCGAGATCATGTCTGTGTGCTGCGAAGCGGCTCTCGGGTGCGTACCTGACGATCGATGTCGCCCGCGCCACCTCATCCCCGACGCGGTCCAGCATGCGCCGGTGGACGCCGGGAGAGGGCGAGCGACTCCAGGGCAGGTCGGGCGTATACACGACCTCCCGGTGCTGAAAGTCGGAGCGAACTTCCACTCGAGGATGCTTCGGGCCGTCGACGGTGGCGTCAAGCGCAACCGGCGCAGCTCCCCGGGCAGAGCTCCGCGGAAGCTCGTCGCAACCCGGGCCTCGCATGCACCCAGCAGCCTCGTGCTTGCGTCCGCGGGGACAGGACCTATCTCTCTTCTGGGGCCCTTGCGCCTCCTTCGCCTCACCAGGAGCTACGTCATCATGGATCTCGGGATGGTCGGACTCGGCCGCATGGGCGCGAATCTCGTTCGCAGGCTGCGTCGTCACGGCCATCGAACCGTGGTCTACGACGTGAACCCAGTTGCCGTCGCAGCATCGGTTGCCGAAGGGGCTGACGGGGCCGGCAGTCTCGACGAGCTCGTCGCGAGCTTGACGGCACCGCGCGTGGTCTGGGTGATGGTCCCGGCCGCCCTCACCGGCGAGGTCATCCACGAGCTTGCGTCCGGGCTCAGCGACGGTGACATCATCGTCGATGGTGGGAACTCCTTCTATCAGGACGATATCGTCCGCGCGGCAGAGCTCGCTGAACGTGGCATTCGCCTGGTGGACGTGGGCACCAGTGGCGGTGTCTTCGGACTCGATCGGGGCTTCTGTCTGATGATCGGCGGCGCGGCCGACGCGGTCGCACGCCTGGACCCCGTCTTCCGCGCGCTCGCTCCGGGCGTCGACGCGGCAGGACGTACTCCTGGCGCGGAGGGGGAGCCCAGCGCCGCCGAGCAGGGTTACCTCCACTGCGGCCCGAGCGGTGCCGGACACTTCGTCAAGATGGTTCACAACGGGGTCGAGTACGGCATGATGGCGGCCTATGCGGAAGGGCTGAACGTCCTTGCGCATGCCGGTGTAGGGCTCTCGGAACGGGACGTTGACGCCGAAACCACGCCGCTCCGCCTTCCGGAGAACTATCAGTACGAGCTCGACATACCTCGAATCGCAGAGGTCTGGCGGCGAGGTAGCGTCGTGGCCTCATGGCTGCTCGACCTCACCGCGGCCGCGCTCCGGGAGGACCCATCACTCGAGGGGTTCTCGGGGCAGGTTTCCGATTCCGGGGAGGGGCGATGGACCGTGCTCAGCGCCGTCGAAGAGGGAGTCCCGACCCCCGTCCTATCCGCTGCTCTGTACGGCCGGTTCGCCTCGCGTGGTCGAGACGATTTCGCCAATCGCGTCCTCTCTGCGATGCGCAAGCAGTTTGGAGGACATGATGAGAAGAAGGAGCCGAGATGAGCACCGCCTGCCAGGCGGAAGGCTTGATCCTTTTCGGGATCAGCGGTGACCTTGCGCGAAAGAAGTTGTTCTCGGCGCTCTACGACCTCACCCAGGCCGGCCGGCTCGACATGCCCGTGATAGGTGTCGCCTCGCGTCCCTGGGATGACGAGACCCTACGCGCTCAGGCGCGCGAGGCGCTCGAAGAAGCAGGCCGCACCGTCGATGAGGGCGTCTTCTCCCGCTTGGCGTCGAATCTGTCCTACGTGTCTGGCGACTACCGAGACCAGGCTACGTACCAACGAATTGCCGAGCGTGCGTCCGGGCTGGAGTGCACCGTCTCGTACCTCGCGATTCCGCCAAGCCTCTTCGATGACGTGGTCCAGGGGCTTGCTTCGGTAGGTCTCCACCACAACGGCCGTCTCGTTCTCGAAAAGCCCTTCGGTCGTGACCTCCAGTCCGCCACAGCGCTCAACGCGATCGTACAGCGCCACTTCCCCGAAGACCGCGTCTATCGCATCGACCATTTCCTCGGAAAGGAGGCCGTGCAGAACTTGATGATCTTTCGTTTCGCGAACACGGTCCTCGAGCCGATTTGGAATCGCCACTACGTACGTGGCGTGCAGATCACGATGGCCGAGGAATTCGGCATCGAAGGTCGGGGATCGTTCTACGACAAGGTCGGCACCGTTCGAGACGTGGTGCAAAACCATCTCCTTCAAGTGCTTGCACTGTTGGCGATGGAGCCTCCGGTTTCCGAGAGTCCCGACGCCCTCCGCGATGAGCGGGTCAAGGCGCTTCGAGCGATCGTGACCCCCGCTCGGGACGACGTCGTTCGCGGTCAGTATGTCGGATATCGCGAGGAGCCCGGCGTGGCGCATGATTCCGACACCGAGACCTTCACGGCCATACGGCTCGAGGTCGATTCATGGCGCTGGGCCGGAGTGCCCTGGATCATTCGTGCGGGCAAGGGCCTCGCCTCGACGGTCACGGAGGCCGTGGTCGAGTTTGCGCGGCCGCCGCGTCCTTTGTTCGCCGCCTCCGACTGTCGCCCCGGCCCAAATCGCATGACGTTTCGCACCAAGCCCGACGACGGCATTAGTTTCTCGATGCAGGCGAAGAGGCCGGGTCCGGCGATGGTCAGTCGGCCGATCGAGCTCCATTTGGAACACGACCGTCCGCGCGGCCGCGACGCATACGACCGTCTTTTAGGCGACGCGCTCCGAGGAGACCCAAGCCTCTTCGCACGACAGGACGGCGTCATGGAGGCCTGGCGCATCGTCGATGAGACCCTGGAGGGCTGCCGTCCTGCCGTTCCATACGAGCGTGGCACCTGGGGGCCGTCCAAGGCCGATGCGCTGCTCGGGCCAGATTGGACCTGGATCACGCGATGAACCTCGGCTCGACGCAATGATGCGGAAAGTCCTCGCAAGCTCTCAGTTCGTCGAGCAAGCCGCGGCCGTCATCGTCGAGGCCCTCGTCCAACGTCTCGAGCGCCAGTCCGAGGTTTCCCTCGCGCTCTCCGGTGGAAGCACCCCGTGGCCGGTGTTTCGCCGGCTCGCCGAGGCGGCGATCGACTGGCCTCGTGTCCACGTCTACCAGGTCGACGAACGCATAGCGCCGGCGGGTGACCGTGCGCGAAACCTGACGGGGCTCCACGA
>CBDUCC010000062.1:0-13774 GCA_965365555.1 uncultured Myxococcales bacterium
CCTGCCGTTCCCGAGCCCTCAGGGCACGCAAGCCGCGCTCGCCTCCATGCTGCGCGCATCGGCACAGTCCGGACGAGAGACGCATGTGCTGACGTATGCGCATGGAGCCCATGCGCTCGACACTCCGTACCAGGTTCACCGCCTGGTGGACCTGCCGAGAGTGCGTTCGCTTCGCTCGGGGCCTTCCTGGGGCAAGCTCTTGCTGGATGCACAGGCGGTCCTCGCGAACCAGAGGCTGGCCCGGCGGCTTCGGCCCGAGGCGATTGTCGCGCACCATGTCGAAGCCGCGCTCAGCGCGACCGTGGCGGGGGTCGGGCCGATCTACTACTCCGCACATACGACACGGGAGCAGGAGCTCGGCGGCTACTGCCCGAGAGCTCTGGGCCAGGCCATGAGCGCGGTCGGCCGCCTTCTCGATCGAGCATCCTGCGTCCGAGTCCGAGGGATCGGCGCCGTCTCACCCTCCCTCGCGAAGCTGGTCGACGAGCGCGCGCGCTACGTTCCCGTTCCCTGGCAACCGGTCGGCGAAACGTCCGAGCAGGGGGCCGCACGAGACGCGCTCGGCCTGCGCAACGAGTCAAAGATCTGCCTCTATGCGGGAAACCTCGATCGCTACCAGGGCTGGGAGGACTTGATCGAGGCACTGCGTGTGCTGCGCCGAACCCTGCCGAAGACTCGGCTCCTCATCGCCTCGGAGTCCGACCCGAGGGAGGCAAGACGGACGGCGACCCGCCTGGGAGTCGGGGCGAAGGTCGACTTCCGGCGGCTCGAGGACGAGCGGGCGCGTTCGCTCGTTCATGCTGCGAGCGATCTCGCCTGGATCCCACGAAAGACCGCGGGCGGGCTACCCATCAAGATGCTCGACGCCTTCGGCCGAGGACTTCCCGTCGTCGCCACCGAGCGAGCGACCGCCGGGCTTCCGGTTCTCGATGCCTGTTGCGTGGTTCCGAACGAAGCGCCCCAAGCATTGGCGGAGGCCACCGAACGACTGCTCGCAGATTCCGAGGCACGGGCCCGCCTGCGAGAGCAAGGCCTGGCCTACCTGAGGAGCCGACACAGCGACCGGGCTTATCTGGCGGCGCTCGACGCCTTGATCGCAGGGCCCACTACGGAGCCGAAGGCCAGACGGCTCGAGCCGCGTCGGCGAGCTGCACAGGAACTCCGAGTCCGCTGAGCTCGTCTGCCTCGCACCATCGGAACTCGTCGTGCTCGTCGGAGAGCACGACTTCGCCACGCAGATAGTCGGCCGAAAAGACGATCACCGTCATCGGCTCTCCGCGGCGAAGTGCAGCATAGCTGGTGATCGGTCGAGGATGAATGGCAACCTGCAGGCTCGTCTCTTCAGCCACCTCACGCCGCGCGGCGGCCATCGGATCTTCACCGGCGTGCACGCGGCCCGAGACCCCTTCCCATAGACCGGGTCCGGCCTCCTGCGCGAACGATCGCCGCATCGAGAGCATTCGGCGGTCGCGAAAGACCAGCACCGTCACGGCCACCCATTGTTTTGACTCGTCGCCCATCGCCCTACCGCGCTGTCAACATATGCGCCGAGACGCGCTTTTTTGGATCCGACTCGAACGCTCCAAGTACCATTTTTCCTCCCAGCTCGCGTTGGAAAAACAACATGGTCGCCCACCTGGACGAATCGCTCTCATACGCCCGAAATCCCAAGCATACCGGGGTCTCGAACCTTCTCCTCGGCACGGCGCTCGACGTGGAGATCCCCGCGCTGGCGGACCTCACGGCAGCCACGACGGCCCTTGCGATCGGCTCGAAACGCAAAGCCCTCTTGCCGCTGGCCGGTGCCGCCGTCGAATATGCGCTGCTCCGTCGCGGCGAGGCGGTGATGGTGAGCTGTTATGGCACGGCCAGCGCGCCGGTCGTCTATCAGCTCGATCGAAAGATCCCCCTGCGCAGGCTCCTGGACACCTGCGCTCAGGCGATGATCGAAGAGGCCGGATGCGAGCAAGACGCGACCGCGCGACAGATCGCCATGCGCGTCGCCGAGCGGGCGCTGGCCACGAAGATCGCACCCGACCCCGACGGGCGGATCACGCCGATGAACCAGCGCGGTGGCGACCTCGACTCGCCCGGAGAGCATGTGCCTCTCGCCTTCGGCTTCGAAGCGGCGATCTTCCCTTCCTCGTCTCCTTCGCAGAGTCGCTCCTCACGCGCCGACGTGCACGCCCTGCTCTTCGAAGGACACCTCTGGGGCTTCGTTCGAGGTCGAAAGCTCTCGCTGGTGCAGGGTCCGATCTTGCTGGCCGCGCACCGGATGGTGGTCGCCGTCCGCACGCTCATCGACTCCTGGGATTCGACTCGGCCCACTCACGTCCGGCTTCGGGCGGGCGATTTCCAGATCGCGATGCGAAAGTCCTCGCACCAGCTGGTGAGCGTGGAGCTGACGTCGAAGGGCCGAGGAGACTTGACCGCAACCTCGCTCACGATCGCCGAGGCGGCGCTTCCGATCCTGAAGCTGGCCAATGATCTCCTTCGAAGCCTGGTGTCCGCAGACCGGGGCCAGAGCCGAAACTTGCGTGTTCGCGCGCTTCGCGAAGAGGTGCGCGCCCTGCGCCGAGAGATTCGCTCGCGCCGGAGCGCCGACAGCTTCGTGAACCTCGACCCGGATCGGCTCCGGATGCACCACGAGGGCGATTCCGAGGCGCCCCCTACCAACGACCGTCTCCCCTCGCTGATGTTCGACGAGCGCTGGCGGATTTCCTTCGAAGGACTCGACGCGAACTCGGTCTTCATGTGCGGGGACCGACTCGTGATCGCGACGCAGACGCACCTGGTCGCGGTATCGCGCGACAACGGAGAGGTGCTCTGGGCGCGCCCGGGACAGGCCTCGACGACGTTGATGGCGGGCTCGGTTCTGATTCGGCTCTCGGTGGACGGCGAGGTCGAGCTCTGCAGCGTGGAAGATGGCGAGCCCTACTGCTGGACGCAGATCTCGCCTAGGATCCGGGGACCGCCGGTGGGTCTGATGGCCGGAGGCGGGAAGATTCCACCGGTGGCCGTGGTCACCGAGGGAAGCCACCGGCTCGTTGCGATCGACGTGCGCACCGGTGAGCCCCGATGGCGTTTCTCCTCACGGAGCGGCGGTGAGTTTCGACTCAAGAAGGTCGGTCGGGTGCTGCTGGTGACCTGTGGTGAAGAGGCGATCCACGCGCTCGACGTGGCGACCGGCGAAGATGTCTGGCGGTTCGCAGAGCGCGGCTGCTTTCAGTTCAAGCCGCTGGTGAGCCGGGAGACGGTCATCGCGGCAGCGGTTCGCGGACCGCGCCAGGGCGCCCTGTTCGCGATCGACCTCTTCAGCGGAGAGCCACGCTGGCAACGCGAGCTCGCCGGCCCGCCCACCTCGGATCCCTGCGCGGCAGGCGACGTCGTGCTGATCTCGCGCGCCGGCGAAGAGGCTTCGCTCTCCGCGCACTGCATGGAGAGCGGCGAGACCCGCTGGGAGACCCGGGACCCGGGCCTCGGGATCGGTGGTTCGGGACTGACGGTGGACGACGCCTGGGTGGTCAACGCACCGTTCGGTCAGCTGAGCGCCCTCGACGTGAACACCGGTGAGATCCGCTGGAGCGCCAACCTCGCAGACGCGCTTGCGGACGAGATCCCGCGCCGCCTCGAGCCGGTGCTGCGCGGCGGCGCGCTCTTCGTGCCCGCGTCCTCGGTACACGTCGTCCGCCCCGCCGACGGCCAGAAGCTCTCGTCGAGCCTACCCTGCGAGCTCGTCCCGGATCTGATGCGGGTCGACGAGCGCGGCTGGGTCTACGTCGCCGAGGAGAGCGGCTACTTGGCCGCCTATGCGCCGAAGCCGATGCTCACCCTGGTTCGTGGCGGGACCGGCTAGTCACCGAAGACCGGCCCGGTGCCGATCTGACATTCGGGGGTTCCGCCGTTCCGGCTCACCGCGCAGACCTGATTCAACGGGCACTCGGCGCTGGTCTCGCAGCTGCGCGCACCCTTGAGGACGCACTCCTTGCGGTCATCTCCTCCCATGGCGAGGCAGTCGAAGGTGCTCCGACACTGACCCCCATCGACACAAAGGCCGTAGTCGCCGCAGACGGCGCGGGTGCCGGTGCCGAAGTTTCCGTTCTCGCAAACCGGCGTGCCGCCCAGGCAGGACGCGTTGACACAGGCCTCGCCGGTCTCACCGAGCTCGCCGGCGCACTCCTTCCGACCGTCACCATCGATGTCGGCGCAGAACGGGGCGAGGCCAGCACAATCCGTGTCCTCGTGGCAGGTGCGATAGGTCCGCACGCAGAATTGCGCGGTCGGCGTGGTGGTGCAGATGTGACTCTTCGGGCAATTGAAGGAGCTGTCGCACGGAACGCGACGGTCGACGCATACGCTCCCTTCGCAGGCGAAGCCGGGCGCGCAGTCGTAGCTCTCGGTCGCAGCCGAACAGCCTGGGGTCACTCGAAGGCAGCGCGTCCCTCCGGCGCCGACCTGGCCGCATTCGTAGTCGGTCGCGTTCGGGCAATCGTCAACCGTGTCGCAGGATCCCGTCCTCGGCTCCTGACATTGCCCGAACGCCTGACCGCTCTCCGTCGTGCAGCCCGACGGCACGCAGACGTAGCCAGGGAACGAACAGTCCTCGTCCGAGGCGCAAAGCAGGTTGCCCGGGAGCGCCTCCGAGGGACAGGTGCGGCAGAGCGCGTTGGTCAGGCAATCTCCCCCGACTCCGGCGAACCCGCCACCGCCGCCCGTGCCGGACTGGCCACCGGCGCCGGCCATTCCGCCTGTGCCCGAGGATCCGGAGGAACCGGCAGTTCCGGCGGCGCCCCCCGCACCGCTCTCGCCGCCGCCCCCAGTGCCTGCATTGCCACCGGCGCCGCCGGTGCCGCCATCGATGACAACGCGTTCGGAGTCGGAGCCGCAGCCGGCCAAGGTGGCAAGTGCCGCGAGCACGAGAACGAATGTTCGAGGATTGAGATTCATCTCCAGCCTTCCGTTTACAACGCAAAAATATACTCTGGAAGAGTCAGGATAGCCACATCGAACACCGCCTCCCGACTGGCGCGCCGCGAACCAACGGTGGGTTCGGTGCCAACGCGCCGAGGAAGCTCGCCCCCGGCGTCCCCAGACGCCCGCACCGGGGACTCCTCCCGTAGAGGCTCACTCGAACCGCTGAATCTGGATTTTCGGGTTCGAATGTAATGGGCGACACAGAAGCTTCGGATTTTCGCTATGTTTTTGAAATTCAGCGAATTTTCGATTATTTGGGGCTTGCCTTATGCGGGGGTCGGAGTTACGAATGTAATCCGTTGTAACCCCCTATCCCCCTTTGTTTCGGAGTAGCCCGTGATGATGTTCAAGCGCGTAGTTGCGGCCCTCGCCCTGGCCGCCGGTCTCATGATTCTTACCCCACCCGCTCAGGCGCAGGCTGATAGCGGCTGGTGGAGCCGTTGGAACCAGTGGCGCAAGCAGCGCAGCTCATGGATCCAACAGAACCGCAGCCGCAAGGCCCCCACAGCGATCGCGTCGCGTCAGACCACGCCGGCTCCGAAACCGTCGAGCGCGACGAGCGTGCCTGAGCTCGATCCGACCGCGGCCGGGAGTGCTCTCGTACTGCTGATCGGCGGTGTTGCCTACATCGCCGCACGCCGACGCGAAGAGCACGACCTGACCTAACGCACTGGTTCGCTCGGCCTCGTTGTACTAAGGGTCGAGCTGTGACGCACTGCAAGCATGCGCTCGTCGTCGCGCTTGCCGCGACCGCCTTCCTCCTGCCGGGCGCCAATGGTTCGGACGCGGCAGCGGACGGCCCGGTCGTCATTCGGTACGCATCGCTCGCCCCGCCGGGTTCGGCCTTCGGCAAGATCCTCAAGGCCTGGGGTCGCCAGTTCAAGAAGGAGACGGAGGGCCGAGCCGAGCTGCGCTTTTACACCGGCGGGAGCCAGGGAGACGAGCGCGACTTCATCCGGAAGATCCGTGCCGGTCAGATCGACGCCGCAGGTATCACCACGACCGGAATGAGCATGATCGTGCGTCCGATCCTGGTGTTGACCGCACCCGGGCTGATCACCGAGTTCGAGCAGCTCTACCACGTGCGTGCCCAACTACGGGATCGTTTCGTCGAGATGTTTCAGACGGCGGGCTTCGAGTTGTTGACCTGGGGTGATGGCGGTCAGAACCGTCTGTTCTCGACGAACCCGTTCGCCAAGCCGAGCGACCTGAAGTCGGGGCGACCCTGGGCCTGGAAGGACGACCCGGTCTTTGCCGCCTACCTCGGGGTCATCGGTGCGAATCCAGTACGCGTCGGCGCAAACGAAGTGTACGGAGGCCTCCAGACTCGCATGATCGACACCGTGCCGGCGTCGTGCATCGTCGCGGTGGCGGTGCAGTGGTACACGAAGCTGAACTACATGGCGAAGCAGAACCTCAACCTGATCATCGGCGGCTCGATCATCAAGAAAGAGGTGTTCGAGGAACTTTCGCCCGAAGATCGAGAGGTGCTGCTTCGAACGGCCGAGCGCGGAGCACGCGCGATGGACAAGATCGTCATCCGCGATGACGAACGCGCGCGTCAAACCCTGCTCGAGCGAGGCATCCAAGAGGTCGACCTCAGCGTTCACCAGTCAGAGTGGGACGCCGTTGCGAAGAAGGCACGCGAGGAGCTGGCCGGCAGGGTCTACAGCAAGAGCCTCCTCGACGAGGTGGCGAAGCTGGCCTCGGAGAAGTGAAGAACGACGGGCAAGACACGTCCAAGCGAGAGCTGACATGCAACACCACCGATCCCTATTCGTCATCGCGTTGACCGCGGCTGCCCTCTTCGTTCCGGGCAGACCGGCCGGCTCACAGGCTCCTTCCACTACGACGATTCGCATCGCATCGCTGGCGCCACCTGGCTCCTCGTTCGTGAAGGTCCTCAAGGCTTGGAGTCGAACCCTGCAAAAGGAGACCGAGGGTCGAGTCGAGCTTCGCGTGTTCTCGGGCGGCAGCGAAGGAAGCGACCGCGATCTGGTCAAGCGGATTCGTTCGGGCAAGCTCGACGCGGCAGGCGTCGCAACGACGGGCCTGAGCATGGTCGCTCCAGAGCTCCAGGTGCTGACCGCCCCAGGGCTGTTGACCGACGACGATCAGCTCGACCGGGCACGAGAGAAGCTCGACTCCAAGCTACAGAAGCTCATCCAGGATGGCGGCTTCAAGCTGCTCGCCTGGGGCGACGGCGGAAAGAACCGCGTGTTTTCCTCGAGCGCCTTCTCCAGTCCTTCGGACCTGACGTCCAAGGCCGCCTGGGCCGGGAAGGAGAACGCCGTCCAGATGGCTTACGCGAAGGCGATTGGGGCGAAGCCGGTGGGCGTGGGGGCCTCCGGTGTGCTTCCGGGCCTGAAGGACGGCAGCCTCGAAGTCGTCCCGGCTTCGGCCATGGCTGCCGTCGCTTTCCAATGGTACACGCAGCTCAAGTACATGACTTCGAGCAACTTCAACATCATCGTTGGCGGCTCGATCATCAGTCAGAAGAAGTTCGACGAGCTCAGCAAGGCCGACCAAAAGGTGCTGCTCGACACGGCCAAGCGGGCCGCCGCGAAACTCGACCAGATCGTCGGACGTGATGACGACCGTGCGTACCAGACCTTGCTGACCCGTGGGATCACCGAAGTCGATACCTCGACGCACCGGGCCGCATGGGACGCGGCCGCGAAGAAGGCACGCGAGCAACTCGTTCAGCAAGGGGTCTTCAGCAAGAGTCTTCTGAACGCCGTCGAGGCCGCCGCCAAGCCATGAAGCTCCGGGCCGCCCGGGAGCAGGTTCTGAAGACTTGCCTCGCGCTGGCTGACCGCGGCTACCTCGCGGCAACGGGCGGAAACGTCGCGTTTCGGATCGACGAGACCCAGTTCGCGGTGACACCGTCCGCCGTCGACTACTACGCAATGACTCCGTCCGACGTCTGCATCCTGCGAATCTCGGACGAGCAGCAGCTCGCCGGCGACCGGCAGGCATCCGTCGAGTCCGGCCTCCACGCGGCCGTCTTTCGACGCCGCCCCGAGTGCACGGTCAGCCTCCACACCCATCAGCCGATCGCGAGCGCTTACAGCCTGCTCTCGAGACCGCTCGAGGTCAGCGACGCGGACCGGAGATCCCTCCTCGGCGAGATCGTTCCATTCGTCGAGTATGCGCCCTCGGGGACGGCCTGGCTCGCCACGCAGGCGTCGGCGGCCGTCGGTCCGCTCACTCACGCCTGTCTGATGAGGAACCACGGCGTAGTCTGCGTGGGCGACAATTGGCAGGAAGCGATCGCTCGGGTGATCGCGGTCGAGGCGGAATGCGCGGCGTTCTTTCAGGCAAGTGCCAGGGGAACCATCGCGCCCGTCGTAGCTGCCCTCGTCCGCAGAGCGCTCGGTGCGGAGCTCGAGCAAGGCTTGCGATGACGGAGGTCATCGACGAGCGCTTGCACGATCACTTCGAAGAGACCCGGCAGAGACTTCGAAAGAGGGATCTCTTTGGCGCCGCGGGCGACTCACTTTCCCTGCGAGTTCCGGGAAGGAACGCGTTCATCCTGGGCGAGGCAGTGACCCAGGCCACCCGAACGATCGCAACCGCTGAGGCGGACTCCGAGATCGAGCGACTTCATGCCGCGATCTACCGGACGCGCCCCGACATCGGCGCTGTGGTGATCGGGACGACGGAGTGGGCGACTGCGCTGGTCTCCCTCGGTGGTACGCTTCCGGCCTTGTTCGACGAACAGGCACGACACCTGGGAGACGGCTCGCCTTCGGTCCGGGCCGGCGACTGGGGCGCCTTGGAGGAGAGAATTCGACCGGGTGGAAACGCGCTAACCCTCGGAAGCCAGCGAGTCGTTCTCGGGGCGACGCCGAATCGAGTGGTGCTCAACGCCGACCTGTTCGAGAAGTGTGCCAAGGCCTTCGCGATCGCCTCATCCGCTACCGCAACCGTCCGACCCCTGCCTGACTGGGCACGCCGGATTTGGGTCCGCCGTCTTCGCGCAGACCAGGCCAGGGCGGCCAGAGCGTACCAAGATGCTCGAATCCCCGAAGGCATGGACGCTTACTGAACCAGGCGATACGGTGCCCGGTGATGAGCGAAGCACCCGAATGCATTCTCGCGATCGACCTCGGGACGAGCGGGCCCAAAGTCGCCCTCGTCACCATGAGAGGCGAGGTCCTCGCTTCGGAAGTCGAGTCGACCGAGTTGTATCTGAGTGATGGGGGCGGGGCCGAGCAGGACCCTGACGATTGGTGGCGCGCGATCATGAGCGCGACACGGCGAATCACCGATCGAGGCCTGGTCCCACGCGAACAGATCCTGGCCGTCGCGGTCACCTCCCAGTGGGCTGGAACGGTAGCCGTGGACGAGCATGGCCAGGCGCTCGGTCGCGCAATCATCTGGCTGGATTCACGGGGGGCGAAGTACGTGCCCTCGGTGGCCGGCGGATTGGTGCGAATTCAGGGATACGGCGCACTGAAGCTCGAGAGCTGGCTACGAAAGACGGGCGGTGTTCCGAGCCTCGCTGGCAAAGAGCCGGTCGCGCACATCCTCTTCCTTCGTCACGAACGGCCGGAGATCTACGAGGCCGCGTACAAATTCATGGAGCCGAAGGACTACTTGAACCTTCGACTGACCGGCCGGTACTACGCGACGACCGACTCGATCGCGCTCCACTGGGTCACCAACAACCGCGACATCCACAACATCCACTACGACGACCAGCTTCTGTCGCAGAGCACACTGCCGCGCGAGAAGCTCCCCGATCTACGCCGCGCGGTCGACGTCATCGGCTCGCTCACGCCGAAGGCCGCCATCGAGCTGGGACTCAAGGAGGGAACCAAAGTCGTGGGAGGAACGCCGGACGTCCCTGCAGCGGCAGTCGGGTCCGGTGCGGTCGGCGACTTTGAGGGGCACCTGTACGTGGGCACATCGTCCTGGCTCACATGTCACGTGCCGTTCAAGAAGACGGACATCCTCCACAACATGGCCTCGCTCCCCTCGGCATTGCCGGGCCGCTACTTCGTCGGAAACGAGCAAGAAACGGCCGGCGCATGCATGACCTGGCTTCGCGATAGCCTGTTCTTCCGGGACGACGTTCTCGAACCGGGCCCTGCCCCCGAAGACGCGCTCGCAAGACTCAATGTGCTCGCCGCGGAGGCCCCTGCCGGCAGCGACAAAGTGATCTTCACCCCGTGGCTTTATGGCGAGCACACGCCCGTTGCGGATCCGTCGCTCCGTGCCGCGTTCTCGAACGTGTCCCTCCGAACGACGCGCGCACACTTGGTCCGTGCGGTGATGGAAGGCGTCGCTTACAACACGCGCTGGCTGATGGGCGGGGTGGAGGGGTTCATCGGGCGGCGGTTCGAGGCGATTCGCTTCATCGGAGGCGGGGCGAAGTCGGATCTCTGGTGCCAGATCTTCGCGGACGTGTTGAATCGACCCATCGATCGGGTCGCGGATCCCCTCTCGGCAAACGTTCGCGGCGCGGCCTTCGTCGCTGCCGTCGGTCTCCGGAAGCTCCAAGTCGACGAGATCGCTGCGTTGGTGCCCATCGAGAAGCGCTATGCCCCGAACCCACGGAACCTCGTGACCTACGACGAGCTTTTCAAGGCGTTCCTGGAGATTCAGAAGCACTCGGCCGGCCTTGGCCATCGCCTGAACGCCTCGGCTTCCCACGGCTAGCGGAGATCGCTCCCTTGGACTACCCCTAACAGATGGACCTGACAGACTTGGCAAAGGTCAAACTCGGGCCGCTCGAGCCGCTCGTTGCGAGGATCTACCGATACGCAAAGAGGTTCCCGCTGGTGCGTGACCGAATCGAGGCGGAATACGGGCCGATCATGGCGGAGCTTCGAAAGTCGGCGAAGCCTTATGCAGGCAAGACCGAAAGCTACGCCCGACTTCCAGAAGAGGGCAAGCCGCGGCAGAGCATCCTCGAGGAGATTCGCGCGCTCGACGCGAGCGAGGCAGCACGTTGGAAGGACGGCTATGTGTCGGGCGCCGTCTACCATGGAGATCCGGAGCACATCGCGTTCCTCAACGAAGCCTACGCAATCACCTCGCAGACCAATCCGCTTCACTCGGACCTCTGGCCGAGCATCGCAAAGTACGAAGCCGAAATCGTATCGATGACTGCGAACATGCTTGGCTCGGCTCTAGCCTCGGATGCGGAGGTTTGTGGCACGGTCGCGAGCGGCGGCACCGAGAGCATCATGCTCGCGATGCGAAGCTACCGGGACTGGGCTCGAGATCGCAAAGGGATCACGGCGCCCGAGCTCGTGGTCCCTACGACGGCGCACGCGGCCTTCGACAAGGCCGCACAGTACTTCGGCATCAAGCTCGTCAAGGTGCCGGTGGGACCGGATTGCCGGGCTGACGTGGCGGCCACCAAGAAAGCCATCAATCGTCACACGATCTGCGTGGTCGGCTCCGCGGTCTCGTTTCCGCATGGCGTCGTCGATCCGATCGAGGAGCTTTCCGAGCTCGCCCGGGCGCGCGGCATCGGCTTCCACACCGACGCCTGCCTCGGTGGATTCATTCTGCCCTGGGCGGCGGAGCTCGGTTACAAGGTGCCGCCATTCGATTTTCGGCTTCCGGGGGTCACTTCGATGTCTGCGGACACGCACAAATACGGCTATGCCGCCAAGGGCACGAGCGTCGTTCTCTATCGGAACCACGATCTCCGTCACTACCAGTACTACAAAGTCGGCGACTGGCCCGGCGGGCTCTACTTCTCCCCGACATTCGCAGGAAGCCGTCCGGGCGCGCTCAGCGCAGCCTGCTGGGCGGCGATGGTCTCGGTCGGACGCAACGGTTACCTCGACGCGACGCGACGGATTCTCGAAACCGGCGCCAAGATCCGGGCGGGCATCGAGTCGATCCCCGAGCTCCAAGTGCTCGGCGACCCGCTCTGGGTCGTTGCGTTCGGCTCGGACCAGCTGGACATCTACCGAGTCCTCGATTTCATGACCTCGCGTCGGTGGAATCTAAATGGTCTCCACCGCCCGGCGAGCGTCCATATCGCTGTGACCCTACGGCATACACAGCCGGGCGTCGCCGAACGCTTCGTCGAAGACCTTCGGGCGGCCGTCGCGCATACGAAGGAACACCCGAACGAGGATGGCGGGATGGCTCCGGTCTACGGGCTTGCCGGGACCGTGCCTGTCCAGGGAGTGGTCACCGACCTGCTCGAGCGCTACCTCGACGTTTTGTACGAGGTCTGAGCAAAAGCGCAGTGAAGATCGAAGCTGACCCTTTCGGCTCTTGCGGATAGGATGCGTGGGCTCAACGAGACGATGAGGCAGAATCATGATCGAGCTCTACCGAAACACCGACCCGCTCATCTCCTCACTCTGGATCGCAGGCGGCTTCGCGCTGCTCTGCTGGGTGCTCTCGTTGATCACCAAGGAGTACTCCTGGGTCGACCGCCTCTGGTCGATCACGCCGCCATTGTTCTCCCTTCATTTCGCAGGCGCGGCGAGCTTCGAGGACGCGCGCCTCAACCTGATGGCTGCCCTCGCCGTGCTCTGGGGGGTTCGGCTCACGTTCAACTTCGCGCGCAAAGGCGGCTACAAGCCCGGCGGAGAAGACTACCGCTGGGAAGAGATCCAAGGAAAGATCGGGCCGGTCTGGTTTCAGCTTCTCAACGCGACGTTTCTCGCACCATTTCAGAACTTCCTCCTGCTCGCGATCGTCCTGCCCTCCTACGCCGCGTTCCAGCTTCGAGACACGCCTCTCAACGCCCTCGACTACGCCGCGGCCGCGCTGTTCGTTCTGTTCTTCCTTGGCGAGACGATCGCGGACGAGCAGCAATGGAAGTTCCAGACGGCGAAGTACGCCGCTATTGGGCGCGGGGAGAGGCCCGAAGCAGACTTCCTTAGGGCAGGCCTCTTTCGCTATTCGAGGCATCCGAACTTCTTCTGCGAGCAGGCGATGTGGTGGGTGTATTACCTGTTCTCGGTCGCCGCCGGTGCGGGCTGGCTCAACTGGACCATCGCCGGCGCTGCCATGCTGAGCGCGCTTTTCCAGGGCTCCACCTGGCTCACCGAGAAGATCTCGGTACGAAAGTACCCGGCGTATCGGGACTATCAGAAGACGACCAGTCGGCTGATGCCCTGGTTCCCCGGCTGATGGAGCGCTGGCTCAGGCTCGCTTTCCTTCGCTGATCGAGCCGGTCGGCCGCGTGTCGATCGGCTAGCCCAGTTGGCGGTGCGCAAGACTCGGGACCGCACGACGGACCTTGTCGACGTACTCGGGGTCGATCGCTGCGAGGGCCACGCCCTCCCCCTCTCCACATTGCGCGAGCACGGTGCCCCAGGGATCGGCGATCAGCGCGTGGCCGTAGGAATATCGTCGCCCATAGTGATGCCCGGTCTGCGCAGCGGCCAGCACGTAGCACTGCTGCTCGATGGCGCGGGCACGAAGGAGCACATGCCAATGGTCCTTGCCGGTGGTCAGCGTGAACGCGGCCGGAATCGCCAACGCGATCGCACCGCCGTCGACGAGGCGACGGTAGAGCTCGGGGAATCGAAGGTCGTAGCAGACACTGAGCCCCACCTTGCCGAACGGAGCGTCCGCCACCACCGTCTCGGAGCCAGGCTCCACGGTCTCCGACTCGAGAAGCTTGGTGCCATCGGGAAGGTCGACGTCGAAGAGATGAATCTTTCGGTAGACCGTCGCGATCGATCCATCGGAATTCATGTAGATGCAGGCGTTTCGGACCTTCTCCTGCCTTTCGCTCCTCTCCCAGAACCCACACGATCTCGCTGTCGGGCTCGGAACCTGAGGAAGTGGACAAGGCTCGTCGGGATTGTCG
>CBDUCC010000063.1:0-13708 GCA_965365555.1 uncultured Myxococcales bacterium
TGGCGGCATCGCGTTGGGTTCGCTCGGGTCCGACGAGGTCGCGTCCCTCTTCGACAATGAGCACTTCATGCCCGGCCTCCGCCAGAAGACGAGCCGCCGTGCCCCCTCCGCAGCCGGAGCCGATGATGCAGATCTCGGTCGAGACCTCCTTCGGCGCCGCCCCCTCTGACAGGTCGATGATCGGTCCGGTCACGGCACGCCTCCCGGCTGGCGCTTGAGCGACGGACCTCCGTAACCAATGGACGGCCAGACCTCCTCATGATCGAAGAAGACGAGATTGAAGAATTTCCGCATGGCAATGCTGACCTGCCGGCGCAGTAGGTCATCGCTCGCCCCCCAGCTCTGCCAGTGCGCACTTCGCTCCTCCGGATCGAGTCGAGAGAAACCGCTGAGCCGCTTGTCGAAAACCAGCGGGCCGAACTCGATCAGGACGAGCGCCTTTTGGAGATCGTCTACGTTGTGTTGCGGCTCGTTCGCCAAGAATTCATCGAAGGCCCGTGGCAGATCCATCGTCTCGACATCGATGGGGATCGCCTCGGTTCGCGGAAACATGACCTCGACCAGGCTTGCAAGGGTGCGGTACTCGTGATCGTCCAGCACCCGCAACCCATCGACCGAAGGCGCACGGCCTCGCAAAGCGAGAAGCCCGCCTCCGCCGAGGCCCAGGAGCGCGCCGCCGGCGACCAGGCTCACCTTCAGGAATCGTCTGCGCGATAGAAACGCGAAGAGCCCCTCGGTCTCGGTCTCATCGTGACGGTCTTCGGGCACGGGCTATCCCCTTCGTTTCCGAACCTCATCGTCGTCTTCGTGGTCGTCCCGGTAGTCGACGCGAACACGTCCTTCGCCCAGGGTCGCGATCGTCTCGAGGGCCTGCAGTCGTGCCTCGGTGTCCTGGCGGTACGCCCGCAGCTCTGTCAGCTCCTCCCGCATGCGCTCGGCCTCCTCGGCGCGGGCGAGCTTGAGACGGTACCAGAGCCAGGCTCCCCAGCCGATGAGCCCGACGACGGCAAGGGGAATGAGGAGCTCGATGACGACGGCCACGACGATCTTGTGCCCTTCGAAGGCCCGCGCTGCAAGTAAATCCCGCAGTCACATGCTATAGATTGGGAATGGGTGGCGGCGTCGACGAAATGACTGCATTTCGCGCGCTCCAATCCGAGCTCGGGCCGCGCTGGGAGCTGGCGGATGGTGACGGCCCCGAGCCTCGGGACATCGTCGTCATTCCATCGCTCTCGTTCGACGGGATCGACCGCGTCGCGATCGATGGAGTGATTCACTACGAGGAGCGTATGCTGTTCGCGCTGAATCTGCTCCGGCATCCGCGCGCGCGCTTGGTCTACGTCACCTCGGCCCCGATTCACCCTTCTGCGGTGGACTACATGCTCTCGCTGGTGAGCGGAATCCCGACCGAGCACATGCGCCGCCGGCTGACCCTGCTCCCGCTCTACGACAGCTCCCTGGTACCCCTCTCCGAGAAGATCCTCGCCCGGCCTCGGGTGATCGACCGCATCCGGCATCTCATTCGGCCCGAATGCGGGCTGATGACCTGCTTCACCGTCTCCGAGGCAGAACGGCGCCTTGCCGTTGCGCTCGGGATTCCGCTCTATGGCGTCGACCCCGAGCTTCTCTGGCTCGGCACGAAGAGCGGCTCGCGCTGGGCTTTTCGAAAGGCCGGAGTCCCTCTGCTTCCGGGAGCCGAGGACCTGAGAAGCGAGAGCGACTTGGTACGAGCCGTCGACGAGCTCTGTACACAAAGCAACGGCCTCGAGCGCCTCGTCGTGAAGCACAACACGGGCTTCAGCGGCCACGGGAACGCGATCCTGGAGCTTGGCCCGATCCGGGAGGTCCGCGCTGGCGGAGCCAGCCCTGAGGGCCGCAAGCAGGCGATCTCGGAGGCCCTGCGGGCGATGCGCTTCGTCGACGCGCAGCACGACTGGGACTCGTTCGTGAAAAAGCTCGAGCATGAAGGGGGTATCGTCGAGGCGTTCGTCGAGGACGAGAGCAAGCGCGCGCCGAGCTGTCAGCTCCGAATCTCCCCAACCGGAAGTCTCGATGCGATCTCGACCCACGACCAGCTCGTCGAGGGCGTCGACGGCCAGGTGTACGCAGGTTGCCGGTTCCCGGCGGACGCGGCGTACCGGACGGTGATTCAGCAGGATGCGATCCGAGTCGCGGAGGTCTTGCAAAAGGAAGGGGCGGTCGGACGACTTGCCGTCGACTTCTTGTGTATTCGTTCGGACGACGGCTCCTGGAAACACTTCGCGATCGAGACGAACCTCCGGCTCGGCGGGACGACCCATCCGATGATGCTGCTGCGAATGATGACCGATGGGCGATACGACCCGGGCACGGGTCTCTACCTCACGCCGCGCGGCGAGCCGCAGTTCTATGTCGCCACGGATTCGATGCGCTCCGACGACTACCGTGGCCTGCTCGTGGAAGACCTCCTCGACATTGCTGCCGTGGAGGGTTTGCACTATCAGGCCTGGTCCGAGTCGGGAGTGCTCTTCCATTTCACGGGCGCGCTCAGCGAGCACGGAAAACTCGGCATCACCGCAGTCGGCAAGACGCAAGGCGAGGCCGATCGCTGGTTCGAGCAAACTCGGCAGGTGTTGGACCAACAGACCAAGAGATGATCCTTTGTACATCGAAGAGCTGAAGCCAGGCGTGCTGCGCGTTTCCGCGTCGGCCGATTTCCCAAGGCCCTATGTTGGTGTGGGCGGAGCGATGCACGGAGACGAACCCTGCGGCGCGCTGGCGATTCAGCGCATCGCAGGCGACTTCGAGAGCCGAATGCTCGCTCCTGCCAAAGGTACGGTGTTCCTGATCCATGCCAATCCCAAGGCGACCTCCCTCGGGCGCCGCCATACGGCAGAGGGCGATGACCTGAATCGGCTCTGGAGCTTCGATTTCACCCGCCGATTGCGGCAGGAGGCCTGGGGTTACGAGCACCACCGAGCGGTCGAGCTCAAGGAAGTGCTCGGCGAGCTCGACCTCTTCTTGGATCTGCATTCCGCGAGGACCGAGACCCCGGCGTTCGGTGTGAGCAACGGAGAGGCCGGCATCGACGAGATCGCTCAGCGGATCGGCATTTCCTTCGTCGTCGAGAGCTGGTACGGGCTTGCGGACAAAGTGATCATCGGCTTCCTCAAGCTCGCCGGCGTCCCGGCACTATCGGTGGAGTGCGGCGCACACGGTGATCCCGACATTGCCGCGAAGGCCCATCGGATCGCTATGAGCTTTCTCCGTGCGACCGGGGCCGTCGCCGATGGACAGGAGAGCCTGGGCGAGCCGGTCCGTCGCGTTCGCGTCGTCGAAACGATCACGCGCCCGAGCCAAGAGTTTCACTTTGGCGCTCCATGGACCGGATTTCAGAGGATCGAGCCGGGAACCCTGATCGGACGCGACCGCGTGACCGAGATTCGGGCGGCGCAGACCTGTTATGCCATCCTGCCGAACGAGCACGTCGCCGTCGGCGAGGACGTGGTCTACCTCGCCGTGGACGCTTGAGTCGCGCCGGTTCCGTCTCGGGTATTTCAGTCCTTGTCTTTGCGGAGCGTTGCGAAGAAGTCCTCGCCCGGCTCGGGGCCGTGCGGGTTCAACATCCCGCATCCCACCTGATCGGCAGGCTCTCGGGGATCCCCCAGCTCAGCCGAGAGATCGGGAAGCGCCATTCCGGAGCGAAGAACCTCGATGGCTCGGTGGGTAGACAGGTAGACCCGACCTTCGGCGGCGAGCTTCTCGAGCAGTCCCGTTCGATGAAGCACGTCCCGCACCGGACCTTTGATCCGGGTCAATACGAGCTTGACGCCGCGCGCCGCGAGCTCTTCGTCGAGCTCAGCCAAGGTCGCAGCGGCCGCCGAGTCGAGACCGTTGACCCCGGCGGCCTCGAGGACGAAGTAGCGCACGGGCGACTCACACTCGTCGATCAGCCTGCGCACGGTTTCTTTCAAGAAACTCACGTTGCCGAAATAGAATTGGGCATCGATGCGCACGAGGATGATCCCAGGAATCGTCTCGGCTTGGGGGTGTCGCGCGGCGTTGAGATAGGTCTGTGACTCGGGAATCCGGCCCAGAACGGCGAAGTGCGGGCGCGTGGTTCGGACGAGGAAGAGCAGCAGCGAGGCTCCGACACCGACCAGAATGCCCCATTGGATGCCGAGCGAAAGCGTAGCGAAAAACGTCAGCACCAAGAGGTAGAAGTCCGTGCGTTTGACTCGGAAGACCTCGCGGGCGCCCTGCACGTCGATCAGGCCAACCACGGCCGCCACGATGATGGCACTGAGGGCTGCCTTGGGGAGATTGTAGAAGGCGCTGGTCAAGACGAGGAGCGTGACGACGACGACCGCGCAGGTGATCAATGCGGCAAGCTGAGTTCGTGCGCCGGCCCGGGCGTTGACCGCCGCTCTGGCAAAGCCCCCGGCGACCGGATAACCACCGGTGACCCCTCCCGTCAGATTCGCAAAGCCGAGGGCGATCAGCTCTCGGTTCGGATAGATGTCGTAGCGAAACTGCTGAGCGAACGTTCGTCCGACCGAGATCGCCTCCATGAAGGAAACGAGGGCAATGGTGGCAGCCGCCGGCATCAAGCCCACGAGAATGGACGGATCCACCGAGGGGATGCTCAGTCCGGGAAGACCTGCCGGCACCTGACCGACGACTGCAACCCCTTGGTCTGCGAGTCCGAGGACCCAAACGATGCAGGTCGCAGCGACGACGACGGCCAACGCCGTGGGAAACCGCGGAATCCGCTTCTTTGCAAGCACGAGGGCGGCGATCGAAGCGACCCCGATGGCGAGGGTGGGCCAGGACCAGTCGGAGACCCGCCGAAGCGCCTCCCAGACGACCCGATGCACGTGGTGGGTGCGCGGGAGCTGTACGCCGAGCAGATTGCCGAGCTGGCTTGCCGCGATGATCAGCGCCGCGGCTGCGGTGAAACCGGCCACCACGGGCCGGGAGAGGAAGTTCACCAGAAACCCAGCCCGCAGGAACCCGAGTCCGGCCTGAATCGCCCCGACCATGATGCCGAGCGCCGCGGCGATCAGGATGTAGTTGTCGGTGCCGAGCTCGGCGATGGCACCCACCGCGCCCGCGACGAGAATCGAATCCATCGCGACGGGGCCAACGGCGAGATGCCGAGAGGTCCCGAAGATCGCATAGAACACGATCGGCGCCACCGAGGCATAGAGCCCGTGAATCGGAGGAAGCCCGGCAAGCAACGCGTAGCCCATCGCTTGTGGGACCAGCATCACCGCGGTGGTCAGCCCGGCGATGATGTCGGGGCCGAGATCAGTTCGCTGGTAGTTACGCAGCCACGCGACGATGGGAAGCGCAGGTGGAGATCCGCTCATCCGTCGATCATGGCAGCGGCCTGTGCGTCCGGAGTGCCACCCGAGCGCCCCTCACGAACCTTCATGAACAACTGATAGCCCCCGACTCCGAGTAGCATGGCCGCCACGAAGATCAGCGCCTCGGTCGACTGCGCTCCGAGCGACGTGAACGCCGGCCCGGGACAGTACCCTCCGAGCCCCCAGCCCACCCCAAAGATCGCGGAGCCCGTGATCAGACGCCAATCGATATCCTGTCGAGTGGGCAAGGAGAACGCGGGCGCCCAAACCGGCCGCTGCCAAGTTCGCACCGCCCAGCGGTAGACCGGCGTGTACACCGCCGTCGCTCCGAGCATCACGAAGGCAAGGCTCGGGTCCCAGCTCCCGAAGAAGTCGAAGAAGCCTACGATTTTGGCAGGCTGCGTCATTCCGGCGATCGCCAAGCCCACGCCGAACAGCGCGCCTCCGAGGAACGCTCCGATCTTGACCTTCATATCGAGCCTCCGAGCACCTCGTTGACGACGAAGACCGTGACGGCCGCGGTCAGCATGAAGGTCGCGGTAGCAACCGTGGAGCGCTTCGAGAGCCGCCCGATGCCGCATACGCCGTGGCCACTGGTGCATCCGCTACCAAGCTGGGTTCCGATGCCTACGGCAAGCCCCGCGATGACGAGCGCCGTCGTGGAGCGCTCGATCCCGAAGACGTAGTCGGCAGGTCGGAAGTAGCTCCACGCGACGCCTGCGGCGAAGAGCCCGACGAGGAACATGACGCGCCAAGCGGTGTCGCCCTCTTGGCGTCGAAAGATACCACCGGCGATGCCGCTGATCCCTGCGATGCGCCCGTGGAACATCAGCAAGCCGGCAGCGGCGAGCCCAATCAGGAGCCCTCCGACGGTCGAGGCGATGGGGGTAAACGAGTCCATATGGCTTGATTCAAAGCAGCCCGGCCCCCGGACCGCCAGTGCTTTTTGACGCAGCGTTTGCGATGACCCTCGAGTGCTGTTAATTCAGCCACTTAGCCAGTTGGCCAAGCCGGCTGAGAACGGCACGTTGGAGGCACCCCATGATTCTTCGTCAGCTCTTCGATCACGAGACTTGGACCTACACCTACCTGCTCGGCGACGAGGAGTCGGCCGAGGCGGTCTTGATCGATCCGGTCATCGATCAGATCGAGCGCGACATCAAGCTCTTGAACGAGCTCGGTCTGACGCTGGTCTACACGATCGACACGCACGCTCACGCGGACCACATCACCGGCTGTGGCATGCTGCGCAAGCGTCTCGGAAGCAAGGCCGTGATGAGCGCGGCCGCGGGCGCTGAGGGCGTCGACATCGCCGTCTCCGACGGTGACCGCCTCGAGTTCGGCTCCCTGGTGTTGGAGGTTCGTTCGACGCCGGGGCACACGGATGGATGCGTCACGTTCGTCACGGGGGACCACAAGCACGCCTTTACCGGAGACGCCATCTTCATTCGCGGCACAGGCCGGACCGACTTCCAGCAGGGAAGCGCGCGGACACTCTACCGATCCATTCACGACAAGATTTTCACTCTTCCCGACGACACGATCATCTGGCCGGCCCACGACTACCGCGGAATGACCTTCACCACCGTGGGTGAAGAGAAGAAGCACAACCCGCGCGTCGGCGACGGCAAGACCGAAGAGGAGTTCGTCGCCATCATGGAGCAGCTCAATCTGCCTGCGCCGAAGAAGCTCGACATCGCGGTCCCGGCAAACCTTCACTGTGGCGTCGTCCCACCGAGCTCGATGTCGGGGGACCCGCTTCCGGAACGCGGCTGGGCCGCCATCGAGCGAAGCCCCGACGGCATTCCCGAGGTCTCGGTCCGCTGGGTCGCGGAGAACAAGGGCGCGGTTCGTATGGTGGACGTTCGCGAGATCGACGAGGCCGAGTCCGACGGAACGATCGAGGGAGTGGACGTGGTTCCGATGGGCACGGTCGACGAGGCCTCGAAGGCCTGGGACAAAGAGATCCCAGTCATCACGATTTGCCGGTCCGGCCGCCGGTCGGGACGCGTGGCACTCGAGCTCGAGAAGCTCGGCTTCAAGCGCATCGCATCGATGCGCGGTGGCATGGTCGCCTGGGCCAACCGGTAGCGGACTAGCGCTCGGCGGACGGCTCGACGCGGGCCCAGCGCTCCTCGTCGCCGGGCTCCACCGGGTCCTCTCCGGCAAGAAATCGCTCGAGATGCGGGAAGCTATCGTTCCCCCAGAAGAGCTCGGTGTCGACGACGAAGGTGGGAACGCCGAAGACGCCGAGCTCGATCGCGCCCTCGGTCGCTTCGCGCAGGCGCCGTTTCAGCGCAGGCTCTGCCAGGCGCGCGCGCGCGTCGGGAATCCCGAGTCCCGCGCAGAGCTCCGCGACGACCGCCGCAGAGCCGACGTCTCGCCCCTCGGCCCAGGTGGCGGCGTAGAGACGAGTCACCAGCTTCACCCGCATTGCCTCGTCCATGTCGAGCAGCGAGGCGCGCAGAGACGGGAGTGGATTGAACGGGTGCGACGCCGGCGGCTCGAACGGAAGACCACGCCCTGCCGCGAGACGTGCGCAGTCTTTGAACATGTACGCGCGCTTCGGCGCGATCTCGCCGGGCCCCTTGTGCCCGTGCGCGTTGAGCAAAGCGGCGAAGAGCGTCGGTTGGACCGCCACCCGAAGGCCGTGCTCGGGTGCGAAGGTCTGCAGCCGGTGCCAAGCCAAATAGGCGTACGGCGAGATGTAGTCGAAGTAGAAGCTCAGGACCTTCTCGGCCATCGATCGTCGAATACCGAGTGCGCCGAGTGAGCACAAGTGCAAAGCGATGCTAGCCTCGGCCGGTGTTCGAGCTCGGCACGGTGCTGATCCTGATCGCCGCGAGCTTCGCGACGGCCACCGTATCGGCCATCCTTGGAATGGCCGGCGGGGTCACGTTGCTGGGCGTGATGACCGCGCTGCTGCCTGCGCCCGTGGTCGTTCCCCTTCACGGGATCGTTCAGCTCGCGTCGAACTGGACTCGGACCTGGGCGTTTCGAAAGCACGTGCGCTGGTCGATCTTCTTCGCCTTCATGGCGCCCGCAGTTGCGGGAGTCGCGGTCGCGGCCAACATCTGGGCGGATCTGAAGCTCACCTGGTTCCGCGCCTGGGTAGGCGCGTTCATTCTGGTCTTCCTGCTCTGGCGCAGATACAAGCCTAGACTTCGTCATCCTCCGCTGTGGAGCTACGCGATCCTCGGTCTCGCGGCGGGGCTGCTTGCCATCTTCGTCGGGGCAACCGGCCCGTTCCTCGCCCCGTTCTTCCTTCGAGACGACTTCGAGAACGAAGAGGTCATCGCCACCAAGGCAGTCTGCCAAACCTGGCTTCATCTGCTGAAAATCCCTGCGTTCCTCGCTCTCAATTTCGACTACGGACCCTACGCGGCCCTGCTTGGCGGGCTCGTCACGGCGGTCATCGGCGGCACCTACTTCGGTAAGCACTTATTGAGCCAGATCTCGAAGGACCGATTCGTCTTCTGGTTCCAGCTCGTGCTCGGCGTCTTGGCCCTCTATCTCATCGTCTCGACGGTGTTCTGATCGGGTCTCGGTGCTTGGCCGATTCGGCGGAATGACGTACATGGCTGAGACCGTGGGAGCCCCAGTGCCCCGCGGAAGGTGAGTGATGGCATTCGCAGACGAGGAACGGGATCTCGACCAGACGGCCGAGCAACTCAGCCGCTGGCTCGCACCCAAGCTCGGCGTCTCGGCAGAGGCCATACAGATCGAGAACCTCGACGCGCCTCTGAGCACCGGGTTCTCGAGCGACACGCTGCTCTTCGACCTCGTCTACGAAAGGGATGGAGCCGAGCATCGCGAAGGATTGGTCGCCCGCCTCGAGCCCGAGGAGTACGTCATGTTCCCGTACTACGACGTTGCCGCCCAGGCCAAGGCGCTCCAGCTCCTCGAGGGCAGCGAGGTCCCCGTTCCGCGGGTCCGCTGGTTCGAGCCGAGCGCCGAGGTCGTCGGCGTACCGTTCTACGTGATGACGCGGGTCGAAGGTCGAATCCCATCGGACAATCCGCCGATGCACGACGAGGGCTGGATCGCCGAGGACCTCTCGGAGGCGGAGCGCGAAGCGATCTGGTGGAACGGACTCGAGGCGATGTGCGCGGTGCACCGCGTCGATTGGCAGGGCCTCGGCTTCGATTTCTTGGCGGAGCCTAAGCGCGGGGACAACCCGCTCGACCAACAGCTCGACTACTGGCGCGAGTACTTCCGCTGGGGAATGCCGGCAGAGCGTCACCCCGACATCTCGAAGGCGCTGGAATACCTCGAGGCCAACAAGCCCGAGAATCAGCCCGTCGCGCTCTGCTGGGGCGATTCACGGCTCGCGAACCAGATCTTCGACGGAGTGCAGTGCGTTGCGGTCCTCGACTGGGAAATGGCCCGGCTCGGTGACCCGGTTCAGGACCTCGCCTGGTGGCTGGCTTCCGATCGCTGCTTCTCCGAGGGCCTCGAGCTTGCAAGGCTCCCTGGTTTCCCTGGCAAAGAGGAGACGATCGCGCGCTGGGAACGAGCCACCGATCGCGAGGCCGCAAACTTCGATTACTACACGATTCTCGCGCTCACGCGCTTCTCGATGAACATGGCGCGCGTGGGGCAGTACATGAAGAAGATCGAGATCATCGACGAGGAAAACGAGTTCGACTACGAGAATCTCGCGTCGATCACGCTGCGGCGTGCACTAGCGGAGCTTTAGAACATGGGACCACTGGACGGATTCAGAATCATCGAAATCGAAGGCATCGGCCCCTGCCCCTTCGGCGGCATGTTGCTGGCCGATCTCGGCGCGGAGGTCATTCGGGTGGGCCGCCCGGAGCCCTCGTTCCTCCAAGCGAACTTCGACGTGATGAGCCGCAACAAGAAGAGCGTCACGATCGACCTCAAGAAGCCCGAAGGAAAGGCGGCGCTTCTCAAGCTCGTGGCGACCGCCGACGCGCTGATCGAAGGGTTCCGCCCGGGCGTCATGGAGCGGCTCGGCATCGGACCCGAGGTCTGCCTCGAGCTCAACCCACGCCTGGTGTTCGGACGCATGACGGGTTGGGGTCAGGACGGACCTTGGGCGCAGCGCGCCGGTCATGACATCAACTACATCGCGCTCGCTGGCGCGCTTCATGCGATGGGTCGCAAAGGCGAAAAGCCTGCCATCCCTCTGAACCTCGTCGGCGACTTCGGCGGCGGCGGGCTGCTCCTCGCGTTCGGAGTCGTGACCGCACTCCTCGAGGCACAGAAGTCGGGCAAGGGCCAGGTCGTCGACGCGGCGATGGTCGATGGAGTCGCAGCCCTGATGGCGAGCGTCTATGCCGGAATGCAGCAGGGGTTTTGGACGGACAAGCGCGGCGAGAACCTGCTGGACAGCGGCGCTGCGTTTTACGAGGTGTACGAGACGCGCGACGGCAAGCACATCTCGATCGGCTCGCTCGAGCCCCAGTTCTACAAGGAGCTGCTCGAGAAGCTGGATCTCGTCGGGAAGGCGCCGGCCCCGGGCGAGCACCTCAATCCCGCCAAGTGGAACGAGATCCGCCCCAAGCTGACGGAGATCTTCCGGAGCAAGACCCGAGACGAGTGGTGCGAGGTCTTCGAGGGCAGCGATGTCTGCTTCGCGCCGGTGCTTGCGGCCGCGGAGGTGTTCGAGCACGAACACCACGTCGCACGAGGCTCGTTCGTCGAGGTCGACGGATTGAAACATGCGATCGCGGCGCCGCGTTTCTCCCGCACGGTTTCGGCGCTGCCGCGCCCTGCCAAGGATCGCGGCGCAGACAACCAAGAGATCTTCGGAGCGCTGGGGATCACCGACCCAGCGGGAGGGCGCTGAAATGATTACCGACTTCGATGACTATCTGATCCACCAGGCTGCACTGCCGATCAATCAAACCGGCATCGCGAACCGCAACGCCTACGACCGCTACTGGTTCAACGGCTTCGACAAGTCGGGGACCTTCCTGTTCGAGATGGCGCTCGGCCGCTACCCGAACCGGTTCGTTCAGGACGCCCACTTCAGCGTGGCGATCGATGGTGTCCAGCACAGCTTCCACGCGTCACGCCGCATTCCGGATAACCCGATGGAAAGCTCCGTCGGGCCACTCCGGGTCGAAGTCGTGAAGCCGATGCGCGTCATCCGCTTCGTCATCGAACCGAACGAGACCGAGGTCGAGTGCGACCTCGAGTTTCACGCCAAGGCGCCCCCGGTACAGGAGCCGAAGAACCACATGTGGGACGGCAACCGCCTCATCATGGACACGCAGCGATTCACCCAGTACGGCACCTGGAAGGGATACTTCTCGGTCAAAGGCCGTCGCGTCGAGGTCGAGCGAAGTCAGGTCATCGGCAACCGAGACAAGTCCTGGGGCATGCGACCGGTCGGCGAATATGAAGAGGGGGCGCCGAGCCGCCTCACGACCGACCCTGCCGTCTACTGGATCTGGTCACCGGTGCATTTCGATGGCTTCTGCACGCACTTCCTCCCCCGGGAGATGCCCGATGGGCACGCTCAAGAGCTTTCAGCCTCGATCGTGAAGACCTACCCGGACGACCAAGAGGTGCCGCCGGACGTGGTCGAGGTCGATGAGGAGATCATGGCCACTGCAACCAACGCGATCCGCTGGAAGAGCGGCACGCGGTGGCCCGAGGGCGCGACACTCGACTTCGTCAAGCGAGATGGCACCGCGCTTCGGATCGAGCTCGAGCCGATCTTTCGCTTTCACATGATGGGCATCGGCTACCAGCACCCCGAATGGGGACACGCCGTCTGGCGGGACGAGCTCGAGATCGGCTACGAGAGCTGGAAGCTAGACGAGGTCGAGCCTGACGAATACTGCACGATCCACGTCCACAACATCGTGCGGGCGACGATGGGCGATCAGAGCGGCATCGGGATCTTGGAGACCATCGTATTCGGCCGTCACGAGCCGAGCGGCTTTCAAGACCTCTTCGACGGCGCCCCCTAGAAAGCGAAGCCGGCCCCCACCCCGAAGATCGGAATGTTCGTCGGGTAGAAGTCGTTTCGGAACACGTTGACCTTCAGCGACACGGCGATGAATGCGCCACGTCCCACGCCCATCAGGTAGCCGCCACCGAGGAAGAGGTTGCCGTAGTTGGTGCGGCCGGATTTGAAGTCGCCTTGGCGAAAGCCTGTGTTGATCAGCTCGCCTTCGACGAGGAGGAAAAGCGTCGAGATCGGATAGAGCCGCACGAAGAGCGAGGTCCCGAACGTGTGCCAACTCGCATTCGGGATCACGAAGCGGTCGTTGGTATATTGATAGCGGACCGAAACCCCTGGCTCGACGATCTTCTTGAAGATGTAGGAGACCTGCGGCGCGAGCCCGACGGTGATCAGGTCGCTCCCAAAACCGAGGCCGACCCCTGCCCCGACGCGAAGCTGACCGGCCTTTGGTTTCGATGGGGCAGGCTTGGGCGGATCATCCGCGGGCGGCGGCGACTCAGGCTCGGTGAGGCCGGGCTCGGCAACTCCGGGCTCGGTGACTTCGGTCTCCGGCGTCGGAGGCGGCTCGGTAATGATCAAGAGATCGCCTTCCTCCTGCCCGGACGCCCTCGGAGGCGTGGAGAGCACCAGGAGGAAGACGGCCAGCGCCCCCCAGCGAAAGAGCCGAATCACCTCTTGGTTATAACAGAAACACGTCTTCGAGATCGTCGAAGGCCGTGGCTCGCCAACGCGCCAGTGGGCTTTGACCTTCGAGGAGCGCTCGCGTCGCACCGAGCACGGCCGGCAGATCGATGAGATAGCAGTACGGATCAGCCGGGGAGCGGACGCCGGCGCCTTCGGGTAGATCCATCGGCGGCAGCCAGGACACCATCTTTCGATGCTCCCCCGCCAGAAGCGCACGCACAGCGACGTGCCCGAAGCGGCTACCCAAGAGGCGATCGAATGCGCTCGGTCGACCGCCTCGGACCACGTGTCCGAGCACGGTTACGCGTGTTTCGATGTCGTCGTCTTCGTGGACCGGTTGCTCACCCGTGACCTCCGCGAGCTTGGCATCGACCAGTGCTTTCAGCCGGTCCGTGGGCGTCGGAACTCCCTCGGCCTTGATCGCGACGACGCGCTGGTCTTCCGGATGTCGCTCACGAACCGTGAGAATCGTCTTCACCATCGAGGCGACCAGCTCTTCTTCGGTGCGAGCCGCCTCCGGAAACAACACCATGTTGGCTCCCGAAGCGATCGCGGCGGTCATCGAGAGGTAGCCGCTATCTCGTCCCATCACCTCGATGATGAAGGTGCGGCCGTGAGCAGTCGCCGTATCGGCGATCCGATCGCAGGCCTCGACGATCGTGTTCATCGCGGTGTCGACGCCGATCGCCAAGCCGGTCAGCGCGATGTCGTTGTCGATGGAGGCGGGAATCCC